>JAGTVD010000395.1 GCA_018224505.1 Desulfatitalea sp.
GTGCAGACCGCCGAGGGCCGCTGGTACGCCATGCGCATTCAGCCCTACCGCACCATGGATAACGTCATCGAGGGTGCGGTGCTCACCTTTGTGGATATCACAGCGACGCAAAAACTTCAGGGGGCGCTGCAGGTGAACGAAGAACGGCTGCGGGTCGCAGTCAGCGCTGCTTCCATTTCCGTTTTCAATCAGGATATGAACCTGCGCTACACCTGGATTCACAACTCCACCCCTGGATTTGCGGCGGAACATATCATCGGCAAGACCGACGCCGACCTTCTGCCGGAACAGGAGGCCTCCGCACTGACGGCTATCAAGCAACAGGTGCTGACAAGCGGAAAAAGCACGCGGCAAAACGTCCAGGTTACCATTGCAGGCAAAACCGTTGTACATGACCTGATGGTCGAACCGCTGCATGATGACGCCGGCGCCGTGGTCGGGATCACCTGCGCCTTGATGGATGTCACCAGGCAACAAGGTGGGCAGCGGAAGGATTCCGGCGTGAACCGGACTTTGTCATCAGAAAATAAGGACGATAATCTATGACAAACAAGAATAACCGCCCCAAAGACGCTGCGGACCCTTCGGCAGGCTCAGGGCGGGATTTACGACAAAAGGCCGAAGCGCTTGCCCGGGAACGGGTCGACTTTACATCTCAAGACAGCGCTGCCCTCTCGCCCGAGGAAATCCGGAAAACGCTCCACGAACTGCGGGTGCACCAGATCGAGCTGGAGATGCAGAACGAGGAGCTTCGCACGGCCCAGGCCCAGATCGAAGCCGGACGGGCGCGCTATTTCGACCTCTATAACCTGGCCCCGGTGGGCTACGCCACCGTCAGCGAAAAGGGACTGATCCTGGAGACCAACCTTACCGCCGCCACCCTGCTGAGCGTGAACCGAGGCGCGCTGGTCAAGCAGCCGATCTCCCGCTTCATCCTCAAGGAAGACCAAAACATCTACTACCTGCACCGCAAAAAGCTCTTTGAGACGGGCGAACCGCAGGAATGCGAGCTGCGTCTGCTCAAACCGGACGGTAGATTCTTCTGGGGACATCTGACGGGAACCGCCGCCCAAGCGGAAGACGGCCCGACCGTCTGCCGCTTGGTGATTGTCGACATCACCGAGCGCAAGCTGGCCGAGGAGAAAAACCAGAAGCTCCAGGCCCAGTTCCAGCAGGCCCAGAAGATGGAATCCGTCGGCAGGTTGGCCGGCGGTGTGGCCCACGATTACAACAACATGCTGGGCGTTATCCAGGGGTACGCGGAACTGGCCCTGGACCGGGTCGGGCTGGACGAGCCCCTGTATGCCGATCTGGAGGAGATTCGGAAGGCCGCCCAGCGCTCCGCCGACCTCACGCGCCAGCTATTGGCCTTTGCCCGCAAACAAACCATTGCGCCCAGGATCATCGATCTGAACGACACGGTGGAAGGCCTGTTCAAAATGCTGCGCCGGCTCATTGGAGAGCACATCGCCCTGGACTGGAAACCCGGTCAGGGGCTCTGGCCGGTCAAGATGGATCCCGCACAAATCGATCAGATGCTGACCAACCTTTGTGTCAACGCCCGGGACGCCATCGCGGGTGTTGGCAAAATCACCGTAGAAACACGCAACACCGCATTGGACGAGGAATACTGCGCCCAGCAGACGGAATTCACCCCGGGCGAGTACGTGGAGCTGACTGTGAGCGACGACGGCTGCGGCATGGACTCCAAGACACTGTTGCTCGTCTTCGACCCTTTCTTCACGACCAAAGAAATAAACAAGGGTACCGGCCTGGGGCTGGCCTCGGTGCATGGCGCGGTCAAGCAGAATAACGGCTTTATCAACGTGCACAGTGAGCTGGACCAGGGGACGACCTTCAAGATCTATCTGCCGCGGCACGCGGCCAAAATGGAGCCCCTGCCGGAAAAGGTTCCGACTCAAGCCACAGCGCTCAGCCACGAGACCATACTGCTCGTGGAAGACGAACCGGCGGTCTTGAGAATGACCACGATCATGCTCGAACGTCAGGGTTATACCGTGCTGGTGGCGAGATCCCCGGGCGAGGCCATCCGCCTTGCCGCGGAACACCGCGGCCGGATTGAACTGCTCTTAACCGATGTGGTCATGCCCGAAATGAACGGGCGAGATCTGGCCAAGACCCTCTCATCCATCCGCCCGAGCCTCAAACGCCTGTTCATGTCCGGCTATACCGCCAACATCATCGCACAACACGGGGTACTGGACGCAGGCGAGCATTTCATCCAGAAGCCGTTCTCGTTGAAGGATTTAGGAGGGAAGCTGCGCGAGGTTCTGAAGTAACTTCTCAATAAGTTCTGGTAGCACACAAAAATCGCTGAACAATTCGATGGGGTCATAGTATGCCTATTGAGTATGAAACCCTGCATTTTAATTCCGCGAATTCCAGAAGATCAGCAGACCTCGCTTGTACGGCTGCTGTTGCACATCATCGATCAGCAAGCCCGAATCATCGATCAAATGGACGCCCATATGGTCGATTATGGCGCATTGAGACGTGGCGGCTATACGGCCAACGTAATCGCCCATCACGGCGTCCTGGATGAGGGGGTGCA
>JAGTVD010000396.1 GCA_018224505.1 Desulfatitalea sp.
CGAAAATCCTATCGTGCGAATGAGGAAGAGGTCAAATCCATCGAGGATCGGGTGGCCCGCAACGACGAGAAACTGCGTTCGGTAAAGACCAACAAAGAGTACCAGAGCATGCTCAGGGAGATCGATGATCTGAAGGTGAAGAAAACCGCCCTCGAAGATCAGATGATGAACATGCTGGAGCAGCTCGAGCGCGCTGAAAAGGAAGTGCTTTCCCTCAAGGCCGATCTGACGGACATGCAGCAGGAGATCGAAGCGCAACAGCGGCAGATACAGGGTGAGGCGGACCTTCAGCGCGCACAGATGGAAGAGCTGGTGAAGAAGCGGGAAACCATCTGGGCGCAGCTCGATCCCAAACTGCAGAAGATTTACAGCCGGGCCAAGCAGCAGGGCCGGGGAGTGGCCGTTGCGGCGGTGGAGGACGCGGTGTGCCTGGTTTGCCGCATGAACCTGCCACCCCAGCGTTTCATCGAGTTGATGCGCATGTCGGATATGCAGATGTGCCCCCATTGCCAGCGGATCATCTATCCCAAGGCGATGATTGACGATATATAGATTTCAGCGGCCGGAGCAGGCCAGGCGATCGCCGGTTCGGTCCAACCGGATCGGAGGAAAGTCCGAACACCACAGGGCAGGGTGCTCCATAACGTGGAGTCGCGGTGACGCGAAGGCAAGTGCAACAGAAAGCAAACCGCCCCGCTTCGGCGGGGTAAGGGTGAAACGGTGCGGTAAGAGCGCACCAGTTCTCCGGGTGACCGGGGAAGCTAGGTAAACCCCACCCGGTGCAAGACCAAATAGGGGAGTGTTTGAGGGCGGCCCGTCCGAGCTCCCGGGTAGGTTGCAAGAGGTGCCGGGCAATCGGCATCCCAGATGAATGGTCGCCATCCCGACGGTGGGTAACTGCCCCGGGAAACAGAATTCGGCTTACGGCCTGCTCCGGCCGCGATTAACAATGAATCTTGAACCCCGAACAGGGAACCGTCCATTTCCGAGGTGATGGAATGCTGATAATTGAAGAGCTGCAAGTGGAGGTTGGCGGTCGCACGATCCTCAACAATCTGAACATGGAGATCCCCCAGGGGGAAACCCATATTCTATTCGGCCCCAACGGCTCCGGAAAAACCAGCCTGATGATGACCATCATGGGGTTTTCCGGATACAGCGTGACACATGGTAAAATCACCTTCAAGGGCGAAGACATCACCCATATGCCCATTCACGAACGCGCCCGCCTGGGCATCGGCGTTTCGGTTCAGCGCCCACCTACCATCCAGGGGCTCAAAACCCGCAATCTGGTTCAGGTGTGCGGTAAAATGAGCGGTCGTGCGGTGGACATCGAACAGCTGGCCGAGGAAGTCAACTTTGCATCGTTTCTGGACCGGGATGTGAATCACAAATTTTCAGGCGGTGAAATCAAGCGCAGCGAACTGCTGCAATTGATGGCCCAGGATCCGGACCTGATTCTGCTCGACGAGCCCGAATCGGGCGTGGATCTGGAGAACATGGCGCTGATTGGGGCAACCATCAACACCATGCTGCGCCGGGGCGTTAAATGCGCCAAAGGCAAGACCCTCCACGAGCGGATCGCCCCCCAGACCAAATCGGCCCTCATCATTACCCACACGGGCCACATTCTGGATTACATCACCGCGGACAAGGGACAGGTACTGTTCAACGGCCACCTGTGCTGCTCCCGCAACGCCCGGGAGATACTCAAGTGGATTGGCGAATTTGGTTATGAGGAGTGTGTTCGATGCGCAATGGACGTCCAACTGTAGAAACCGATTCCCCTTCCGGAATCGATTTGGGGCAATACCAGACAGAAGCCGATAACCACGGTTATGTGGCGCAACTGACCGATATCGGGAGTGAAGACGCCCGCAAGTTTCTCGACGTGGGCATCGACACCAGCGGGAAGGATCGCAGTGGCACCTTCATTCAAAAGGATCGTTCGGTGATCCATTGCCATGCCCGGCTCGATGGGGTGGAGGTGATGTCCATTTCCCAGGCCCAGCAGACGCACGCATGGTTGTCCGACTATATCTGGCGCGCCGTCGACCCCGATCAGGATGCGTTCACCGCCCGAGCCAAGGCGATACCCCATGAGGGCTACTTCATTCGTTCGGCACCTGGCCAACACGTTGCGGAACCGGTGCAGGCCTGCCTCTACATCGCCAAGGAACGCTTCTCCCAGAATGTCCACAATGTGGTCATCGCCGAAGAGGGCTCCCGGCTGCAGGTGATCACCGGTTGCGCCACTTCGCCCCATCTGGTGGCCGGCCTGCATGTGGGGGTCTCGGAGTTTTATGTCAAACGCGGGGCCCAACTCCATTTCACGATGATCCACGACTGGGGCCAGAAGGTCAATGTGCGTCCGCGCACCGTGGTGCATGTGGAAGCGGGGGGCGTGTTCGTCTCCAACTACATCTCTCTGAAACCGGTGGGATCCCTGCAGATGAACCCGATCACCTACCTGGACGGCGAAGGCGCCGTGGCGCGGTTCAACAGCGTACTGGTGGCCGCCAAAGGGTGCCACATGGATGTGGGCTCCCGGGTGGTGCTCAATGCGCCGGGCACCCGCGCCGAGATCATTTCCCGCGCCATCGCCGCCGGGGGCACCATCATCGCCCGCGGCGAACTGATCGGCAAAGTGGCGGGGGTCAAGGCCCACCTGGAGTGCAAGGGATTGATTCTCAAGGAGGGGCTGATGCATGCCATTCCCGAGTTGCGGGGTTACATGCCGGGCGTGGAGATGTCCCATGAGGCCGCCGTGGGCAAGATCGACCAGGCAGAGATCGAGTACCTCATGGCACGCGGTGTCGATGAGGAGGAAGCCGTTTCCATGATCGTGCGCGGTTTTCTGAATGTGGACATTGAGGGTTTGCCCGCGGGGTTGCGACAGAAGATCGACCGTATCATTCACGAAACCCAGAAGGACATGATGTAGTCGCCCATGAATCCCTGTCTGACCGCCGATGAAGGCTATTGTGAAATTTCGTTCGCCGAAAAGGTGCGGCTCTTTTCGTTCGACTACCTGAAGTGCTGCATCTATCTGGCCAGCGGGCCGCTTCCGGCTGCCGCCTTCACCAAGAAGCTTTACTCGGAGCTGGTTTCCACCTCCCAGGTGCTGGAGGATTTTCTGGATTTCCACGGCGCCAAGAACAACGAACAGTGGTATCTTTATCGTGAGCTGGCCGCCGCCGTTCGCCATTTGAGTCTTGGGGGCTACTCCCAGAAGCACATCGCCAACCGTCTGATCTTCTACGACCTGCCCCAAACGGAGGAGTTTCACGACGCGGGCCGCAAGGCCGCCGGTTTC
>JAGTVD010000397.1 GCA_018224505.1 Desulfatitalea sp.
GGACCGCCTGGGCCTTCAGCGGCAGGCGGGATGAAAAAATGTCCACCTGCACATGCCCATTCATGCGTTCGCAATAGCTCAACCCCAGCATGTAATGGAAAGCATAAAGGAAGGTGGTCGCCTCAAACCCCCATACCGTGGGCCGGTTGAAGATATAGCGCATGAAAACTTCATACATGACCACACCGAGAAGTGGGATGGCCAGCAGGGATGACACTTCGCCCATTTTTTTATTAAACCCGTCAATGCCTTTAGAGACATATATGAGCATGGTGATATCCTTCATTGCCAACACCAGGATGCTGCCGGCGGCACGGGCCGCCGGCAGCATTGGCCGGTGGGGTATTATTCCAGGATCTGACCCTTGATGTACGTTTCATAGGGCCAGGGTGCCGCTCCGCCGCGGGCTTCGCGCCACACAGCATACTCATCGAGGAAAGCTTCCTGGGAGCTGAGGAGCTTGTTGACGTCCGGATGTTTTGCTTTCAACTCATCCAGGTATTTTTTGGTGGTTTTACGGAATTCGATCAACGCTTCCTTGTCCATCTTGATAAACTCAATGCCTTCTTTCTGGAACCGGTTGATGGCTTCGGCGTTCAGGCCGTTGATCCAGTTATAGCTCCACAACTGGGTCTCGCGGGCGGAGATATCAACGATCCATTTTAGATCTTCGGGGAGCTTTTTCCAGGCATCCATGTTAAAAAAGGCAGCGCATTGGATGCCGGGCTGGTGCACACCCGGCTGGATGGCATATTTGGTGATGTCCTGCCAACCGAGGGGATAATTCATGGCCGGTGAGGAGAATTCGGCGGCATCAAGCACGCCGCGTTCCAGCGCCAGAAAGATTTCACCACCGGGCAGAGGGCTGACGGAGGCGCCCATATTGTTCAGGATGTCCATATACCAGCCCACGGTACGGATGCGCATTCCCTTGAAGTCTTCCATCCGGGTGGCGCGTCTGTTGGAAGACAGCCCCATCTCCTGACCGAGCTGACCTGCCGGGAGGGCATAGAGATTGTAGCGGCCATACAGCTCCTGCATCATTTCAAGACCGCCCTTTTCGTATAACCAGATGTTGTACCCCTCTCCGTCCAGACCGAAGGGTACGGAAGCAAGTGCCACAAAGGCTTCGTTTTTCCCTTTCCAATACCCCGGCCAGTCATGCCCCACTTCGGCCGTGCCCTGGCTGACGGCATCAAAGGATTGCATGGCGGGTACCAGTTCTTCGGCGGCATAGACGCGAATGTTGAGTCGGCCGGCGGAGGCCAGACGGATGCTGTCCGCCATGTGGCTGGCGATGTCATAGAACAACAGGCCCTTGGACCACGGCATGACCATGCTCCAACGATGGTTCTCGGTGGACGGTTTGAAGTTGACGCGTTGGGCGCTGGCCGCACGCTGGTCGACGCCGAATTTGGCGCGTTCTTTTTTTTGGGCTTGGGCCAATGCCAAGCCGGACGTAAAACAGACCAGCAAAAGGCAACTGAAGACGGTTATTAACACTCTTCTCATGCGTTCATCCTCCTGATAAAAGTGCGGGTTTGGTTTTCGTGAATGGAACCGGTCTAATAGAGCAAGTCATGCTTCCTGCGGCGTTCTGTGAACTTTTGTTTCACCCCCCTTCGGCGCGGATGGATGGTCTATCCTTGTGGATATGGGCTGCAGCGGGGCAGCGGTGGTTCCGTAAAATCGGTTGGGCCGCGATAGAATATAATGACCCAAGGACAATAAATGAATTACATTTGTCCAATTGGTAATACCATAGGTATTTAAAAGGCCTTTTGTTGTCAAGCAAATTTCCGGTGTTTATTGAAAAAAATTTTAGGTAATTGTAATAAAAGGAGAAAAAAAATTATGAAGATTGCTTGATTTAATGATTGTGGTTTGTTAATTGGTATTACCAAGAACCAGATTGGCAACGTATGGGCAAAGGGATTATAAGTGCCACCACCTGCGCCAACGACTCAAACATACATGGACAATGAACGATGATGGAGCCGATACTCACACCTGTAAAAGTCAAACGCATATCCGATCACGTTTTCGAGCAATTGCGGGAACTGATATACAGAGGGCAGCTCAAACCGGGCGAACAGTTGATGCCCGAACGGGAACTATCCGAGGCGATGAACGTCAGCCGGACCACTATCCGTAATGCCATCAACCGGTTGGTGGTGATGGGACTTCTGGAACAGAAGCAAGGCAAAGGTACCTTCGTATGCGCCCCGGATGCGATGAAATCCAATCCGATGGCCCTGGCCATGGAGGCCCAGGAGGCCTCCGTGGAGGATCTGTTGGAAGTGCGGATGGGGCTCGAGGCCAATGCCGCCGCCCTGGCCGCCCTGCGGGCATCGGCCAAAGATATCGCCTATATGGAGGATAGCGTTCGGGAGATGCAGAAGGAGGTGCGCTTGGGTCGCTATGGCACCGAGGCGGATGTCAGTTTTCACATGGCGATTTCCTATGCCACCAAGAATCCCGCCCAGATCCAGGTCATGAAGAATTTTTCCGATTTTCTGTTTTTCGCCATTCGGGAGAGCCGGCAGCAACTCTATGAAGCACCTGAACAGATCGAAATGATTCTTGAACAGCACACCCGAATCCTGCAGGCGATCAAAAGCCGTAATGCCAGGGATGCCTATCTGACCATGCAGGCGCACATCCGGTTTGTCATCGATTTTATCAAACAGAACTGATTTTCATTTTGGTGCGATCCGGCCTCGATACTTCCGGGGTAAGGGGTTCAGAGCAAGAGCGCTTTGGTCTCCAGAAACTCCTCCAGGCCGTGCGTGCCGAATTCACGGCCGTGGCCCGACTGTTTGTACCCGCCGAAGGGTGCGCGCGGGTGGAAGCCGCCGCCGTTGATCATCACCTGGCCCGTGCGCAGCCGGCGCGCCACCCGCAGGGCGCGCTCCGGGTCGCCGGACCACACCGCACC
>JAGTVD010000398.1 GCA_018224505.1 Desulfatitalea sp.
GCGGTCCCTACACGCCATTGTTGATCAAGTCCGATATCGGCCGCGATACACTGGCGGCCATCGAAGTCAACCGGTTCGCCCTGCCGGGTGTCATGGTGCAGGTGGCGGCCCGCCGGCATTACATGCACGACCAAATGGCCGCGCATGTGCTGGGGTACATGGGTGAAATCAGTCCCGATGAGCTGCGCCGCGAGGCCTTCGAAGATTGCAAGCGGGGTGATTTCATAGGTAAATTCGGCGTGGAGAGAGCCTTTGAGGCGCTGTTGCGCGGCAAGCGGGGCGGTCGGCAGGTGGAGGTCAATGCTTCCGGGCAGGTGGTGGGGGTTTTGCAAACCGTGGATGCCCTTCCCGGCCATGACCTCTTCCTGACCCTGGACCATGCCTTGCAGAGCAAAGCGGAATCGCTTTTGGACAACCGGGCGGGTGCCGTGGTGGTCATCGCGCCGGGCAGCGGAAAAATTTTGGCCATGGCCAGCAGCCCTGCTTATGATCCCAATCTTTTTGTTACCGGTCTGACCCGCGACCAATGGAACGATTGGGTCACCAGTGCGTACCGGCCGTTGGAGAACAAAGCCATCCAGGGCGAATATCCACCTGCTTCGGTCTATAAGATTGTCACCGGCATCGCCGGGTTGGAAGAGGGCATCGTGGATCCCCAGACCAGCTTCTACTGCCCCGGGCACTACCAGTTCGGCAACCGTGCCTATCGCTGCTGGAAACGCGGTGGCCATGGCAATGTGGACTTTATCAAGGCCATGGCCGAATCGTGCGATGTTTATTTTTACCGCGTCGGGGAGGCCCTTGGGGTTGACCGTCTGGCCCACTATGCGCACAAACTGGGCCTGGGGCATGCTACGGGGTTCAATGTGGATCGAGAGGCCAGAGGGCTGATTCCCACGGCCCAGTGGAAATTGAACCGCTTCGGCGAACCCTGGCAGCGTGGTGAAAATTTGTCCATTGCCATCGGGCAGAGCTTCAACCTCACCACTCCCTTGCAGTTGGCGGTGATGACCGCCGCCGTCGCCAATGGCGGAACCCGCTTCAGACCCTATCTGGTGGACAGGGTGCAAACGGCCGATGGTCAGGTGACTTTCCAGGCGGAACCCGAGGCCGTCGGGGAGTTGGGGCTGCAGCCCGGCACCATGGCGTTGCTTCAGAAATCGTTGTGGGCGGTGATCAATGGCCCGAGTGGAACGGCAAGGGGTTCGCGGATCCGATCGCTGGAGTACTCAGGCAAGACCGGTACGGCCCAGGTGGTTGCCCGTCCACGGGACGGTGAGGAAACGGCCGAAGAGAGAGAGGAGCGACACCGAAACCACGCGCTGTTCGTGGCTTATGCGCCTTCGGAGAACCCAAGGATTGTCGTGGCGGTGGTGGTGGAACACGGTGAGTCTGGATCCGGTGCGGCGGCCCCCATTGCAAGTGAATTGATCAAGGCCTACCTGGGTGTGGATCATGTAACCGCCCATGTCCAGGCGCCTTGAGAAGAAGTGGCCATTCGGTGCCTTGACGGGGGTGTACGGCAGTGCCCCCAAATGGATGGTCACAGTCGGGAAAATGGAAGTGAATGAAGGATGATTGATCGTCGCTTGGTGGAATATTTCGACTGGTGGCTGTTGCTGTTGACCGTAACCATCGCCGGTTTGGGGTTGGTGGTGCTTTACAGCGCCGTCAATGCGGGCGGCGGCGTCCATCAGGTTGGTTTGTTCACCCGCCAATTGGTTTGGTACGGTTTCGGGGCCAGCGTGATGGTGGCCGTTTTTCTTGTCAATTACAAAGTGTACGAACGCTGGGGGCACCTGTTTTACATTCTGTGCATCGTTTTGCTGGTGGCCGTGTTGCTGCACGGCAAATATGCGGGCGGCGCCCGGCGCTGGCTGGCCCTCGGACCGGTCTCCATACAGCCGTCGGAGCTGGTTAAAATCGCCGTCATCATCATGCTGGCGCGGTATTATGCACGGGTCGCCACCCCGCGCGGGCTGGGGCTGCGCGAACTGCTGACCCCATTGCTGATTACAGCGGTGCCATGTATCCTGGTCATGCGGCAACCCGACCTGGGCACCGCCATGATGATTCTGATCATTGTCGGTTGCATCACGCTTTATGTCAAAATCGAGCGCAAGACTTTTATCGCCTTGCTCAGCAGCGGCACTTTGTTAGTGCCCTTGGTGTGGTTTTTTCTCAAGGGGTACCAGAAGCAGCGCATACTCACCTTTCTCAATCCCGAGCGCGATCCGCTGGGCGCCGGTTATCATATCATTCAGTCCAAAATCGCTATCGGTTCCGGGATGTTGACCGGTAAGGGATTCCTCAGGGGCACCCAGAACACGCTCGACTTTTTGCCGGAGCAACATACCGACTTCATTTTTTCCGTTCTGGCGGAAGAGTGGGGCTTTGTGGGGGCGATGGTGGTGCTGATGTTCTTTTTACTGCTTATCACCTGGGGACTTCAGGTGGCCCAGCGCAGCCGGGATCCGTTTGGCACCATACTGGCGGTGGGCGTCACCATCATGTTCACGACGCAGGTTTTCATCAATATCGGGATGGTGATGGGATTGTTGCCGGTTGTCGGCGTCACCCTGCCGTTGATCAGCTACGGCGGATCCTCAGTATTGACGACCATGGCCGGGATCGGGCTGCTGCTCAATGTGAGCATGCGACGCTTTTTATTTGAAAAATGATTTACTGGAGGTGTCATGTTTAGCAAGGACAAGAAAAGTACCGGGGGGGAGACCACATCTACGATCTCGACGCTATTGGGGCGGGACACCGTCATCGAAGGCACGCTGACTTTCAAGGAAACCATCCGGGTGGACGGACGTATCAAAGGCAGCGTGCGCAGTGAGAAGGGTACTTTGATCATCGGCGAACATGCTGATCTGGAGGCCGATATCCAGGTCGGCGTGGCCATTGTCAGGGGTAAGGTCAACGGCCGCCTGGACGCTGCCCAGCGGATTGAAATCCACGCACCCGCCAAAGTCAATGGTGATATTCGTTCGCCTTCGGTGGCCATTGATTCCGGCGTCGTTTTCAATGGCCATTGTGTTATGGAACGACCGGAAACAACCCAAACCAAAGCTTCCCCAGCCGCGCCCGCAACCGCCGCCAGCAGTCCGACGGATCAAAAAGTTTCAAAAAAGCTTTGACAATTCCGAACATCGAGTGCTATAGAGCCCCCTTGTTTACCCCTGTCTCGGGTTTTGTAATTTTGTAGTCATTTCAAATTGGTAAGTAACCAGTAAAACGTTCCTGGAGGCGCCTTTATGATTGACCTCAATTGGACTGTGTCGATCCAGATAGTCAATTTTCTGGTCCTGATTTACATCCTCAACATTGTGCTGTACAAGCCGGTTCGAGGCATGCTCAACCAGCGCAAAGCCAAGATCGATGGCCTGGAAGGCAGTGTGACGACCGCCAATCGGCAAATCGAGGAGAAAAACCAAGCCTTTGATGCGGGTATCAAGGCCGCGCGCATGAAGGGGCAGAGCGAAAAGGAAGCCCGGATGCAGAAAGCCATGGCCGATGAACAGGCGATCGTGGCTGAAATCAACGCCAAGGCGCAAAAAGATATCGCGGCGGTCAAGGCCAAAATCGCTCAGGATACGGATGCCGTCAGGGTTTCACTGGAAACGGAAGTGGATGCCTTTGCCGACGCCATTGCACGCAAAATATTGGGGAGGGCGGCTTGATGAATATCGCTGGAAGTTTCAAACCGCAACGGATCAAGTGTTTGGTTGCCATGACCGCCGTCGTGGCTTTTTTTGTTTTCCTGGGCACGGTGCCTGCTTGGGCTGCGGAGGGAGCGCACTGGCAAGCGAGCGACTCTTACCGGGTCTGGAATTTTGTCGTGCTGGTGCTGATTCTCTTTTTTCTCCTGCGCAAACCGGCCGGGCAATTTTTTCGCGGTCGCATCAAAGGAATTGCCCAGGAGTTGGAGGATCTGGAAAGCCGCAAGACCGCCGTGGAAAAGCAACTGGCCGATTATAACAATCGGTTGGCGATGTTGGAAAAGGAAGCCGAGCGCATCGTCTCCGAGTATGTACAGCAAGGCGAGGACGCCAAGGCACGCATTCTAAAGGAAGCCGAAGCGGCCGCGGACAAGCTTAAGGAGCAGGCGCGCAAAAATATTGCGTACGAATTCGATCAAGCCAGGTCCGTATTGCAGGCGCAGGTGGTTGAGAAGGCTCTGGCCCGGGCGGAACACATCATCAAACAACAGATTTCCGACGCGGACCAGGATCGTTTGGTGGATGAATACTTAGAGAAGGTGGTGGCCTAGTGAGAAATCTGGCAATTGCACGGCGTTATGCCAAGGCACTTATGTTGATCGGTAAAGAGGACGGACAAGCCGAGCATTACCGGGAAGAACTGAGCGGTTTGACCCGTTTGATGGCCAAAGAGAAACAGCTGGCCGACACCATCTCCAACCCGCTCTATAATTCCGACGAGCGCAAGCGGGTGCTCCAAAAGGTGATCGCGCAACTGAACCTCTCCAAATCGATGGCCACCTTCCTGCTCGTGCTCTTTGAAAAGGGACGCATCGGTTTTCTCGGCAGCATCAACGATTTTTATCAGAAACTGGCCGACGAAATCAAAGGTGTCGCCCAGGCCAGTCTCGTCGCAGCCAGTGAATTGACCGCTGAAACCGTCGAGAAGATCCGCCTGGCCCTGTCTAAAAAGACAGGCAAGGAGGTGGTGCTCACGGTGGAACAAGATCCGGAACTCATCGGGGGGATTGTGACCCGTATCGGGGATCTCGTCTTGGATGGAAGCGTTAAGACACAATTACTCAATATGAGAGAATCTTTAAAAAGGGGTGAGCGTGCATAATGGAACTTAGAGCCGAAGAAATCAGTCAGATTATCAAGGAGCAGATCACCAGCTACGACAAAAAAGTCGAATTGAGTGAAACCGGAGTGGTCCTGTCCGTTGGCGACGGCATTGCCCGTGTCTACGGTCTGGAAAAAGTAATGGCTCTGGAGCTGGTGGAATTTACCGGCGGTATTTTAGGCCTGGTGCTCAATCTGGAAGAGGACAACGTGGGCGTTGCCATTATGGGCGAGGACATCCACATCAAAGAGGGGGACATTGTCAAGCGAACCGGAAAGATCGCCCAGGTCCCCGTCGGAGAGCCCGTTCTGGGTCGGGTCGTGGATGCCATGGGCATTCCCATTGACGGCAAGGGTCCCATCGAGGCCACTGAGTTCCGCCGTGTGGAGATGGTGGCGCCGGGCGTCATCGCCCGTAAAAGCGTGCATGAGCCCTGCTACACCGGGTTGAAAGCCGTTGACGCCATGACCCCCGTGGGCCGCGGACAGCGCGAGCTGATCATCGGCGATCGCCAGATCGGCAAGACGGCCTGTGCCATTGACGCCATTTTGGCGCAAAAAGAGACCGACATTTATTGCATCTATGTGGCCTGCGGGCAGAAGAAATCCACTGTTGCCCAAGTCCATGCCGTACTTGAAAAGAACGGCGCCATGGCTTACACCACCATCGTATCGGCCTGCGCAAGTGACCCCGCCACCCTGCAGTTTGTCGCTCCTTATGCCGGATGTGCCATGGGCGAATATTTTCGGGACAACGGCAAACATGCCTTGATCATCTACGACGATCTTTCCAAGCAGGCCGTTGCCTACCGTCAGGTCTCCCTGCTGCTGCGCCGCCCGCCCGGACGCGAGGCATATCCCGGTGACATTTTCTACAACCACTCCCGTTTGCTTGAGCGGTCGTGTAAACTCAACGATGAATTGGGTTCGGGCTCTTTGACAGCACTGCCTATCATTGAAACCCAGGCCGGCGACGTTTCCGCATATATCCCCACCAACGTGATCTCCATCACCGATGGACAAATTTACCTGGAGCCTGCTCTCTTCTTCGCCGGTGTGCGTCCGGCCATCAACGTCGGTCTGTCGGTGTCCCGCGTCGGCGGCGCCGCCCAGGTCAAAGCCATGAAACAGGTCGCCGGTACACTGCGTCTGGATATGGCCCAGTATCGCGAACTGGAGGCTTTTGCCGCCTTCGGCAGTGATTTGGATGCCTCCACCCAACGACAGTTGACCCGCGGCCAGCGTCTGGTGGAAGTGTTGAAACAACCGCAATACCAACCCCTGTCCATGCAACAACAGGTGACCATCCTTTTTGCCGGCGCCCGTGGTTATCTGGACAAATATCCCGTGGAAGTTCTGGCCAAATATGAGGCCGGCCTCTATCCCTTTATCGAAGAGCGCTACCCCAAGGTTTTCCAGCATTTGAAGGAGAAGCAAGCCATTGACAGCGAGCTGGAAACAATGATGAACGATGCGCTGAAAGCCTACGACGAAGAGTTCAAGGATACCATTAAGTAAAGCGGTACCATTCCAAGCCAAACGACGACTCAAAACGATAAGGGCTGAGCTTTATGGCGACTTTAAAGGAAGTTAAACTCAAAATAGCCGCGGTTAAGAAAACCAAGCAGATCACCAAAGCGATGAACATGGTGGCTGCCTCCAGGTTGCGCAGCGCCCAAATGCGCATGGAGGGCTTTCGACCCTATGCCGCCAAGTTTGAGGAGGTTCTGGGCAGTTTGGCGCAAAGCTCCGGGGATGCGGACAACCCCCTGCTTGTTCCCCGTGCCGCGATCAAAAAGGCCAATATTTTGCTGTGCACCTCGGATCGCGGACTGTGCGGCGGGTTCAATGCCAACCTGATTGATAAGGCTGAAGAATTGGCCAAAGCGTTGACGGCCAGGGGGATCGAGGTCGTTTTTACCGCCTTTGGCAAGAAAGGCCGGGATTTCCTGCGCCGTGAGAAGCTCACTATGGTGGCCCAGCATATCGGCGTGATCGGCGGATCCATCGGGTTTAATATTGCCGCCACCACAGGGCGCGAAATGGTGACTCGTTTTCTGGAAAGCGCATACGATGAGGTGTACATCGTGTACGCGGAATTTATCAGCTTGTCCAAACAATTGCCGGTGGCCAAGCAGTTATTGCCCATCCCGCCCCTGGTCTTGGAAGAGACCCGGGTGGCCGATGAGGAAACCGCCTATTTGCCGGAACACATTTGCGAACCGTCACCGGAGGAACTGCTGGGCGAGATTCTTCCCAAAAGCGTGGACATACAGATCTACAGGGCTTTGCTTGAAACCTCAGCCAGTGAGCATGGCGCCCGCATGCTGGCTATGGACAACGCCACCAAAGCCTGCAACGACATGATCGGGAATCTGACGCTGGCCTACAACAAGGCACGCCAATCGACCATTACCGCCGAATTGATGGACATTGTGGGCGGCGCCGAAGCCCTCAAAGGATAAGACGCATAACTGACTGAGTTTCATAGGAGGAATATAGATGGCAGAGAATATCGGAAGAATCACGCAGGTGATCGGGCCTGTTGTTGACGTTGAGTTCGAGCAAGGCAAGTTGCCGACCATTTACACGGCACTGACGATCAGCAACCCGGCCATCAACGATGAAGAAGGCAACCTGGTTGTTGAAGTGGCCCAGCATTTGGGTGACAATGTGGTCCGCACCATTGCCATGGACGTCACTGACGGCCTGGTACGCGGCATGCCGGTCAAAGACACCGGTGACAACATTATGATGCCCGTTGGTGAAGCCAGCCTGGGCCGGGTTCTGAACGTGGTGGGGCGTCCCGTGGATGGTCTTGGGCCCGTCAGCCAGGAAAAGATGATGCCCATTCACCGTTCAGCGCCCAAGTTTACAGAGCAGGACGTTGAGGTTAACGTTCTGGAAACCGGTGTTAAAGTGATCGACCTGCTGGTGCCCTTTCCGCGCGGTGGTAAAATGGGGATGTTCGGTGGTGCCGGCGTGGGCAAGACCGTTATCATGATGGAGATGGTGCACAATATCGCCATGCAGCACGGTGGTATTTCGGTTTTCGCCGGCGTCGGTGAGCGCACCCGCGAAGGCAACGACCTTTATCATGAGATGAAGGATTCGGGCGTTTTGCCAAAAGCCGCCCTGGTATACGGACAGATGACCGAACCGCCCGGAGCGCGTGCCCGAGTAGCTCTCTCGGCGTTGACCTGCGCAGAGTATTTCCGTGATGTCGAAGGCCAGGACGTGTTGATCTTCATCGACAACATTTTCCGATTCACCCAGGCGGGCTCCGAAGTTTCCGCCCTCCTGGGGCGCATGCCCTCCGCCGTGGGTTATCAACCCACCCTGGCCGTCGATCTGGGTGAACTTCAGGAACGCATCACCTCCACCGACAAAGGCTCCATTACCGCGGTGCAGTGCGTCTATGTGCCCGCCGACGACTTGACCGACCCTGCGCCGGCCACCACCTTCGCGCATTTGGATGGTACCGTGGTGCTTTCTCGACAGATCGCTGAGCTGGGTATTTATCCCGCGGTGGATCCCCTGGATTCCTCCTCCCGCATTCTCGATGCC
Organism: Desulfatitalea sp.; assembly: GCA_018224505.1. Lineage (GTDB taxonomy): Bacteria > Desulfobacterota > Desulfobacteria > Desulfobacterales > Desulfosarcinaceae > Desulfatitalea. Next base: position 8,397 of record JAGTVD010000398.1, read on the forward strand.
AATTTCATCGGTGAGGAACACTACCACACCGCCCGCCAGGTGCAGCAGATTCTGCAAAAGTACAAGGAACTGCAGGACATCATCGCTATTTTGGGTATTGATGAGCTCTCCGAAGAGGACAAGATTACAGTGGCCCGGGCACGACGGATCCAGCGTTTCCTTTCACAACCCTTCCACGTAGCGGAAGTATTTACCGGCTTTGCAGGCAAATACGTCAAAATCGAAGACACCATCCGGGGCTTCAAAGAGATCGTCGACGGTCTCCACGATGATATTCCCGAACAGTGCTTTTACATGAAGGGCGGGATCGAGGAAGTGCTGGAAGATGCCAAGAAACGACAGGCCGAAGCCGCCTAAACGGTTAAGGGGAAAGCATGGCTGAAAAGACACTTAAACTGGAGATCGTGACGCCTGAGAAATCAGTCGTCAGCGAGAATGCGCGCATCGTTATGGCCCCTGCCGTTCTCGGGGAGTTTGGCGTGCTGCCCGGCCACACCCCATTCATGACCAACCTTAAAATGGGTACGGTGCGCTTTGTCGACCAAGATGGCAAGGAGCGCATGGTCTTTGTCAGCGGCGGGTTTGCCGAAGCGTTGCCTACCAAGGTGACCATTTTGGCAGAATCGGCCGAGCGCCGCCGGGAGATTGATGTGACGCGTGCCAAGGCCGCCCTGGAACGCGCCGAAAAGCGATTGGCCAGTGAAGAAAGGGAAAACATTGACTTTGTCCGCGCCCGAGCGGCGTTGGCCCGAGCCATCCTTCGTATTCGACTGGCTGAAACACCGCGCATTTGATCGATATTCAACGCATTAAAAAAAGGGGCGACCGGTGTCGGTTGCCCTTTTTTATGCGATGCAGGGGTCAGGTGAAAGGCAGCGTATTGTACGTTTGATATCTATCCCCACACCGAACCGTTGGTGAAAGAGGGTCGTATGACACAAAAAGTGGGTATCGTGATTCTGGCGGCTGGCTTGGGTACGCGCATGCAATCGGAACTGGCCAAGGTCCTGCACCCCATTTGCGGTGCACCAATGATTGGCTTTGTTGTGCATACGGCCGCCGCCATCGCAGGGGAAAACATCGTGGTGGTGGTGGGCCATCAAGCCGAAGCGGTTAAACAGGCGGTGTTGCGCGAGGCGCCCGCCGTTTTTGCCTACCAGGAGCGCCAGATGGGCACCGGGCATGCCGTTTTGTGTGCCATGCCCCATATTCCTGCGGCCGTTGAGCACGTGGTGGTATTGTGCGGAGATGTGCCATTGATCCAGGCCACTACCATCGAGCAGTTGCTCGCTGACCATTATGCCCATCAGCGGGATGTGACCCTTCTGGCAGTGGACATGCCCAATCCAAAAGGATATGGGCGCCTGGTCTTCAACGAGAGCGGCGCTTTGGCGGCCATTGTCGAGGAGGCGGATGCCGATGCCGGCCAAAAAGCCATTACAACGATAAACAGCGGTATTTATGTGATCAAGCGAAAATTTTTGGAGGTCGCATTGCCGCGTTTAAGGTCCGACAACAAGCAAAAGGAAATTTATTTGACGGACATTGTCGGGCTGGGGTACCGGGACGGTCGGTCCATCGGTGCTGTTCTGGGCCGGGACAGCAATGAAATCATTGGTGTCAACAGCCGGAACGAATTACAACTTGTTGAAAAATTAATGAAAATTAGAGATTCTGGGAAAAATCTTGACTTGCAGTGAACCCAACGCATATAGTGTTTCTAAACATATGAGGTGATAGGTTGGATCAAGATACCGTTATAACGCAATTTGAATTGTTAGAGCGTAAAATTGAACAGTTGATCGAGACCTGCAAACGTCGCGAAGCGGATATTGCCGAGTTGCGTCAGAGCAACGAGCTGTTGACCCAACAGTTGCAGGAGCAAACGGCCACCCAAATGCAAAACGATGAGTTGAAGGCCTTGATTCGATCAAAGGTCGATGGTTTGATGGACAGACTTTCCGAATATTCGGAAGAGTAGGGCCTAATCGATTGGGACGGGGAAGGGAAATTCGGATTCGTTGGATCAAGTGCTGACCATAGAGATACTGGGGCAATCCTTCACATTCAAGGCTGACGTCAACTGTGCCGATGCCCAAACGGTTGCCGACTATGTGGTGCAGTCCGTCAACCAGGCCCGAGCGCAATGTGCAGGCAACACCCTCAACCCGGACAAACGTGCGATATTGACATTAACCGCTTTGAACATCGCCAATGAGCTATTTGATCTCAAGAGAAGGCATCAACATTTATTGCACGATATTCAGCAGCGATCCGGGAATATGTTGAACACACTTGACTCGCAACTCGGTTTGACTTAGCAGATTCATTTGCCAGGTTACACCCCCGCTTCCGTTGACCGACGACGGTGCGGCGTTAATATTCTGACGATACACAAGCCCTTTCCGTAGCCATGACAGCTTGACGTGCGTGTGCGCTTAGAATTGGGCGATCACCCCTGCTGTGTGCGTGATTGGAAGATGCGCTTTGACCCAACGCTTATTCAAAGGGAGCCCGGACCGGCTTCGGTGTGCAAGTTCTGCATGTACAGAAAAGCCTAAAGAAGTCGCACGGCGCCCACTTGCCTTTTAGGTTCAAAGGCCTGCCAACACGGCATCTTGGTGGGGGTGATTCCCAATTCTAAGCGGCCCGCAATGTCGCGATGGTAAGCACGCACGTTTACGGAAGCATGTCTCCGTCCCCATCCCTTATCCCTTTCGATTATTGATTTGCTTGGACCCAACCGATTCAATCACGGGTGGGGAAGCTCCTTTTATATATAGAGGGGGCCTGCTCCCGCCTACTTGCTATAAGATAATAACCTTCACGGAGGCACGATGAATGGATATGTGTTCGCCCTGATGCTCGTGGGCTTCGGTGTTGGCTTTGGAGTTGCGTTTTTGCTCAACTGGTTGTTGGACCGGCGCAAAACGGAAGCCGCCCGAACAGATGCCGAAAGAATCATCGAGGAGAGCCGGAACAGGGCCGACGCGCTCCTCAAGGAAGCCAGTCTGGAGGCCAAAGACCGGCTTCTGGTCATGAAAAACGAGTTCGACGACGAGACCAAGGAGACCCGCGCGGAACTCAAACGGCTGGAACGGCGATTGATGCAGAAAGAGGAAAACATCGATCGCAAAGTGGAAGCTTGCGAGCGCAAGGAAAACGAACTCCAGTTGATTGAAAAAGAGATCGAAACACGCAATGAGGTTGTTGTCCAGAAGGAACAGAAATGCGACGCGATGCTCGATGAGCAGCGCCAGCAATTGGAGAGAATTTCCGCACTGACAGCCGAACAGGCGAAAGAGTTGTTGTTGCGGGCCATGGAAAACGAGGCGCGCTACGAGGGTGCGAAACTGATCAAGCGAATCGAGAGCGAGGCCAAGGAGGAAGCGGACAAAAAGGCCAAAAAGATACTGGCCACCGCCATCCAGCGATACGCCGCCGATTATGTCGCCGAGCGCACTGTAACTGTCGTGCA
>JAGTVD010000399.1 GCA_018224505.1 Desulfatitalea sp.
CTATACCGATGATTTCGAAAAGATGGGGTTTTTCTTTGCAGGTATTCTGCCTGACACCTCCATCGGAGACGCCATGATACTCCAAAATCTCAGCAACATTGATATCGATTACAGCGCCATCAAGATTCTGCCGGGAGAAACGAAGGTTCTTCTCGATTACATCCGCAAGTGCGATCCGAACCTGCAACAGGAGCTTCCTTCTGAAGATAGTCGCGTTACAACCATTGGCCAGACCCCCTCGTCTGATGACTTCTTTATCAACGCACCGGCTCTTTCGAAATCGGCAAGCTGACGAAGCTGTTTGCGATCTTTCCTACCAGCGCCGTCCGCATGGACTATAACTGCATTTTTTAAAGCGCTTATGATGTGGTCTAATGCCAACGGGTAGGGTTGGGGGTAGGGTTGGGGTCACACCTTGAATTGTGTATTAATCAAAATAGATGAAAAAATTTTCGTCCCTACAATGCTACTGGCGGTTACCCTATCCTGACATTGACATGCAATCGCATCTTTGACTATCGTTGACATAGTCGTTCTCAAAACAGCAAGTTCCTAATCAATCTGGAGCAAGAAATGAAACCTGTTGAAATCTACAAAGCTGCCGTGGAACGGGTGCCCGCGTATCGCGCCTTTCTGCATGACAAAATCGGCGGCGCTCCCGACGTTGAAACGATGGCGGAGTTTGAAAGCCTGCCGTTCATGAGCAAGGCGGATTATGTCTTGCAGTATCCGCTGCCGGACCTGTGTCTGGATGGAAACGTCGGAACGTCGCACTTGTGGTTGCGCAGTTCGGGCACGTCAAAGAAGCCGTTTTTCTGGCCGCGACGTGCCGAGGATGAAAAGAATTTTCCCGCAGGCATGCAACGGCTCTTCCATGAGTATACCGCCCCCGAGGCACAACCTACGCTGATCGTGGTCGGTCTGGCCCTGGGACCGTGGGGAACCGGCATGCAGACGTCGTTTGCTTTCCGCTTGCTGGCGCGGGAAACCGATGGGCTGGCTGTGGTCAGCCCGGGCCTGCAAAATGAAAGCATCATCGAAGTGCTGGAGCGATTGAGTCCGCATTATCGCCAAACCCTGTTGCTCAGCTATCCGCCGTTTGCCAAAATAGTGCTGGAAGAGGCGGCTCAGCGCGGGATAAACCTGCCCGCCTTGAATATCCGCCTGATGGTGGGCGGAGAGGGCATCACCGAGACCTATCGCGAACGCATGTGGAAGCTGCTGGGCTGCACGGAACACAATCTCAACTGCGTTTGGAGCCTGTATGGCTCGACGGACTTTGCCAATGTCGGCTTTGAGAATCCCCTGACCATTGCGGCGCGGCGCTTGATGGTCAAGCACAACCTCTGCAAACAGATTCTTGGCGAACCGGATGTGCCCATGTTGTTCCAGCGTGCGCCGTCCGACACCTGGTTCGAAGAAGTGGATGGCGAACTGGTGGTGACGCGCCTGCAAGGCATTCCGCTGATTCGCTATCGCACGGGCGATCACGTCCGCATAGTGTCGCGCCATGACTTGCTCGCGCGCCTGCGCGATGCGGGACACGATGCCGAACAGGTCGTCCGCGATGCCGGCTTGCCTGTACCCGAATTCGACACCCCTTTTATCGCGCTCTATGGCCGCATAGACCAGGCGATATTTTTCTATGGCGCAAAAATTACGGTCGAACAGATCAAAACAGCGCTGGATTCACCGGCTATGACGCCTTACTACAATGGGAAGTTCCTCATTCGCGGCACGGAATCCGAAAAGGGTGACCCGCTGGTCGAGCTGGCCATTGAAAACAGCGAAGCCCTGCAACAAGCCGATCTGGACGAGGTGACGGAGCTGTTTTGCAAAGAACTGGAAAAGGTGCAGTCCGAGTTTCGCCAAGTACGCTCGCTCGCCCCCGGAAAACAACATCTGCGTCTCGTTCCTTCCCAAGCCTAGCTCTTTGAACTCGGCTGGAAAACACGCCACATGTAAAAATCCGCGAGGTACCTGTGCATACAGGAAAATCCTATTCGCTTCCTCTGATTCTGCTGACAACGGCGGCCTTTTCCTCCATGGGCGGCCCGGCCTTGGCGCCCGCGTTGCCCGCCATTAAAGCGGCCTATTCGGATATTCCCGATATCGAGTTCTGGACCAAGACGCTCCTGTCGGTTTCGGGCCTTTTCAGCGCGATCGGGGCACCGCTTTTCGGATGGATGAGCGACACGCTGGGCCGACGCAAATCGCTGGTTCTGGCATTGCTGTGCTGGGGGGTATGCGGCGTTTCCGGTATGATCGCGCAACCGTTCTGGCTGCTGTTTGTCGGGCGCATGGGGTTCGGCTTGAGCCTGGGCGGGCTGCTGGCGGCCAATACGGCCATGATTGCAGACAGCTTTTCAAAGGAGAAACAACGGCGAATGATGGGCCTTCAATCGTCGTGCAGTTCAGGTGGCGTCATTCTATCGTTACTTATCAGCGGCATGCTGGCTGATCTGCATTGGCGGTTGGCGTTTGGAATTTTTTTGACTGCATTTCTGGTGCTCCCGTTTGCATGGAAGCTTCCGGAACCGGTCCGGCGCATCGAGCACGAGGGCGGGAAACAGCGGGTTTTTCTTATAAATCATCTCGGTCCGGTGTTGCTGTTTTTCTTTGGCTTTATGGCGATGTTCTCTTTCAATATCGTACCCACGCAAATCCCGTTTTATATGCAAACCGTAGGGGTGCAAAACAGCGCGCACATTGGAATGGCGCTGGTGCTGTTGCCGATCGCATCGCTGATTTCGAGCCGTCTTTACGCCCGAGTATCCAAGCCGTTCGGAAGGTGGAACTTCTTTCTGGTCGCGGGCGGTGTGCTCCTGACGGGTTTTTATGTGCTCTTTCTGCTGGAGGGCCTGGCATCGGTCCTCACCGGATTGCTCTTGATCGGCTTTGGCTTCGGACTGGCCATGCCGCATGTGAATGTCACTCTGGCGCAGATCGTTTCGCCGGAAGGACGCGGACGAGCGCTGGGAACGTTGACGTCGTTCAAGTATCTGGGGCTGTTCTTTTCGCCCATTTTGTTGCAGCCCATTCTGGCAAGCAAAGGGTACATCACGATGTTTCACACATCAGGCTGGCTCATGATGGCTGCGGCTGTATTCGTCTTTGGATTTGGAACGTATCATCAGCATAAAACCCCAATGGAGAAGAGCGCATGAATCTTGATTACCAGGTCTGTTTCCAACGCAATATAGGCTTCTTTTCCCGCGAAGAACAACAACGGCTGAAAGAGGCCAAGGTCGTGGTGGCCGGGGTGGGCGGTGTCGGCGGAATTGAAGCGGCCACGCTGGCCAAAATGGGCCTCGGTGAACTGGTTGTTTTTGATCCGGGCGTTTTCGATGAGCCGGACATGAATCGTCAGCTGGGCGCAACGGTTTCAAACATCGGCAGAAACAAGGCCGTGGCCACGGCGGAGATGTTACGGGAGATCAACCCGTTCATGAAGCTGACGGCACTTGACCAGGCTCCGACAGACGATGCGGAACTGGATCGCCTGCTGGCAGGCGCGGCCGTCGCGATCGATGCCATTGACTACCTGGGCTTCGATTACAAGGTCAAGTTTGCGCAGGCCGTGCGTCGCGCCGGACTGCTCAATTTTACGGCGCCCATTTCCGGCGTCGGCACGACCATGCTGGTTCTGGACCCCGCGGGTATGACGTTGGAAGAGCTGTATAATGCACCCGCCGATCCCGCCCAATGGCCGCACCATCGCCTGCCACTTGCCCAAATGCTGGGTCCGGACCGCTTTGGCGATCTGGTGCGCGACATGGATGAGGGACGACGTCCCTACCTGTCCAACTGCGCCGGCATTGCCATGCTTAACGGCGGTCTGGTCGCTACCGAAATTGCCCTGCTGATCACAGGCAAACGCTTACGCACGGAATTGGTGATCGCACCGGAAGCTATCTATGTGGACCTGTTACGCAGGGAATTCAAAACCGTCAACGTGAAAGAAGAACACCCCCATGCCGAATGAATTACTCCGACATGTTCTCCAAAACCGCTGGCGCGTGGTAAAAGCCGATGGCAGCTCGCATCTGCTTTATTACGGCGTGCGCAACCCGCCGCATCATCGCACCGTCTTTATGCCGCAGTCCATCGTCGAGATGGGCGCCGCCGTTTTTTTCGGCCTGACCTCCCGCAACGACGCCCTGAAGGCCGTGGAAGAACTCGGGTACTGGAAGCCCCCTGCGATATTGGACAAACTGGCCGACGACCTGGGCCTTACGTCGGATGCCGTGCGTGCCGCCAACGATGAATTGACCATCAGCATGGCCGAATGGGCTTCCATGAAAGGAAAAGACGAAGTATGACCGCCATGTGTGACGGTTCCGGTCAATTTCCCGCACTCTCGATTCCCCCGAAAATCGCTTATATGGATGCCGGCCTTGATTTTGCCCAGCGCGTTTCAGCGGTTCACGGCTTTGATGCGCTTGCGCAAAATCAAATCCGGCTGGCGCTCGAAGAAATTCTCGTTTTTCTCATCCAACACGCGCTCAAAGGTCAAAAGGACGCCTCTGTTCTGCTGACCTTCGAGACGCTGGCGCATGGACTGCTTATTCGCATCAATGAAAAAGGTCTTCCGCTGGACACCAAGAACATGCCGGCCTTTTCTCCCGAAAACCTCAAAACAGACATGGAATCCGATGAGTTGGACGGGTTGAGCCTGTTTCTTGCAAGAAGCGTCATGGACACCGTCGTCTTTAAAAATCGCGGACGTAACGGCACTGAGATCGAACTGTTCAAACAACTTCCCGGAAAGCATATCGCCACCCAGGTGGCCCCGCCAGCGGCCACCGGTCAGGAGCCGAAGGTCGCCGCCGCCGCTTGCCCTCCGCCTGCCCACACGATACGGCCTGCGCTGGAAAGCGAATCCATTGAAATCTCCCGATGCGCATTTCTCGTTTATGGTTATTCCTACGAAGACTACATCTACTACCCGGAACGCATCACGGAGTTAAACCGCTCCGGCGAATTGCGCTCGCTGGTCGTCGTGACCGACGACGGCGTGGTCATGGGACACTGCGCACTGAAATTCTGGGATGGACGCACCGACCAGGGAGAACTCGGCGTGTTGTTCGTCAAACCGGAATACCGCCGCCAACGCCTCGGCGCCCACCTGTGGCGCGCGATCGTTGAACGGGCCCGTGAAAACGGATTGCAGAGCATATTTGCCCGCTCCGTGACCGGGCACAGCGCCTCCCAATCACTTGCCCACGAAAATGGCTTTGTGGATTGCGCCCTCCTGCTGGCGCTCTTTCCCCGAGAAGTTGAACTCAAAGCGTTGGGCGGTCAAGTGCCCGGGAAAATGAGCAGTATGCTGCAATACGCTCAGCTCAAGCCGCCACGTCACCGCATTGTCTATCCTCCCGAACGCTATCGCGCCATCGTGGAAACGTTGTATCATCACGCGCAGATTCCCTTCACAACAAATTCGTCCGCCATCGCCGAGCCGGCAAACCGCGAACCCTGTGTGCAAATACAGCGCGTACCGGTTATGAATATCGCACGGATAGATATCCAATCCATCGGCCACCAACCCGAGCGGGCCTGGGCGTGGACGCAAGGCTGTGTCCGGAGGCTTTGCGGCGAAAAAATGGATGCCATTTATCTCTCCATCCATCTGGAAGACCCCGCTGCCGCTTCGTTCGCCGAAGACTGCGCCAACGCGGGTTTCATTTTCGCCGGAATCGCCCCCGACGCCTTTGTCGGCGCTGACGCGCTCATCATGCAGTACCTCAACCTGGCCGAAGACCCATTTGCCCAGCTGACGGTTTGTACCGACACGGCATCGCTGCTGCGCGACTTTATTTTAAATGACAGGAAACGTCTCAACACCTCTTTGGGAGAACGCCCCTCATGAACAAGGCCTTGAATCGACTCACCCAATTACTCGACCCCCACTCGCTCGAGCTGATGGACGATCTGGAGCCAACCATACACATCCTGGTAAAAGGCGCCATCTCCGGTCGGCCGGTCTATTGCTGCTCGGGAAATCCCGACGCCAAAGGCGTTGATATCCATGAGTGCTTTCGTCGCAAAATCAACTGGCTCGAAGCCATATTGAACAAGCCCGCCCCGGTGGTCTGGCTGCACGACTTTCCGCAACAAGCCCCGGGCGGGCGCACCCCCATCCCGGCCCGTTCCGACGAACTGCTCGCTTCAAACGAATCCGGTGTCGGGCGTGCCTTCTGCCTGCAGGCCCGTCTGAACGGGATCACCCCCCAGATTTCAGCTCTTTTCAGCGATGCCGGAGCCGCCCAAACCTTTCCCGTGCGCCTGTGTGACATCACCTTGCTGAAAAACGGATCGCACATGTGGATTGGACGTCCCGATGCCGTGAAACTCATGCTCGGCAAAGCGCCCGATCCCGAAGAGCTTGGCGGCGCGCAGATGCACTGCAAACTATCGGGCGTGGGCGATGTGCTGTTCGAACAGGACGAAGAGGCCCTTGAATGGATCAGAACATGTATCGAAAATCTGCCGTCCACCGCCACAGCTCCGCTGCCGGTCCATCCACCCGTTCCACCCGCTCTGAGCGGCGAACAGATTGCGGCCATGGTGCCTGCCGACCTCAACACGCCTTTCAACATGCGCCCGCTTCTCGGCGGTATTCTGGATGCCGGTTCCTGGATGGAAATTCAGGAACAGTATGCCCCGGAAATCATGACCGGACTCTGCCGCATCAACGGCATACCAGCCGGCATCCTCGCCAACAATTCGGTCGAGTGCGGCGGCGTCCTCTATCCGGAATCGTGCCGCAAAATGACCGGCTTCATTCGCTTTTGCGACACCTACCGCATTCCCATGTTATTTCTGGCCGACAACCCCGGACTTATGGTGGGCACAGCCACCGAGCAGGCCGGGATGCTTAACGAAGCCACCGAACTGCTGCGTACACTGGCTCACTGCCGCACGCCGCGCATCTGCCTGGTCATCCGAAAAGCGTATACCGTCGGCCTCTACGCCATGTCCGGACCCGGATTTGACCCGGCCGAATTCATCGCCACGCCTCATGCCTCCATTTCTGTCTTTGGCCCCAAGGCGCTGGACTACTTTGCCGCCGACCGCACCATACCCCAAGCCGCCTTACAGGCCATCCTTGAAATGCGGCGTCACGCCACCGAACCACGCGTTTATGAAGAAAAGGGCTACCTGAACGCTGTCGTCGAATGGCAGGACCTGCGCCCGCATCTCGAAAGCGCCATGACCAAGCTGCGTCAAGGCTTTGCAGCCCAGGGCAATCGCAAGTAGCTTGGGCATCAAAAGGTTCAGCTGGTATCGCGGTTACGGGGCGGCAGGTGTCGCCGACACGCATGGGCAAAGTCTTCCGGGTAGTGGCCGTTGATCCAGCGCAGTTTCGCCTCGCTGAAAGCGCCCGGCGATTCGGGCAGACGGGGCAAAAAGGTGTAAACAAGGTACTGGTCGCTCTGTCCGGCGTTAAACCGCTTGCTGTATTCGATCATCATGATCATGGTGGCGCCCATGGCCGCGAGCACCTGCATGGCCGTCAGCAAGGCCTTGTCCACGGTTGTGGGGACGTACGTTAGTTTTTCAGATTCAAAGTCTATATTTGCGCCTCTTGTCTAATTCTTTTAGAAAAACTGGATATCTAACGTACCCCAATTTCCCTCACCAATTCAAATGCTCTTAAAAGGGAAATGTTAAAAGATGAAGGGCCCCGATGGTCCTCGTCCACGATGGTCCCGTCCCTGTTGGTCCCCCGGTGCCACTGCTCTTGCGATGCGTGCCATGCAAGCTACAACTCAAAATAAATTCTGTAGGCTTTATTGTCTATTAAAAACTTGAGTCCAAACGTTGCATAAAGGGAAGTTGCCAAGAAAGCGCATTCGGAGAGAAGTTAAAGCATGCTCGCAAAAATATCGATCGCCTCAAGACGATATTGAGCAAAAATGGGTTTCAGGAAGATTCAGGATAACGCTATTGTATCGGCGGTTGGCGTTCGGACTTTAGGGTTTTGTCAGCCGACTTCATCTTTTGCGGTTGGCGGTTGGAGGGGCAAAGGTTAATGAACCTGGAGATCTTCAACCTTGATTCCGGCGCCCATCCGACCGCCCGGGCAACAGGGGGGCAAGCATCTAAAAACGTATGGCTTTAAGCATATGGTGCATATTTTTCTTCACTAACGGGATGGATCGTCCGATATTAATTCAATGCTGCAGGCTGTAGAAGGCAACACAGGCATGCCGCTTGCGGGCGACTTTCCGGATTCTTGAGGGAAACGATGACGATCCTGCTTTTATGTATCGGATTACTCATTCTGGGCTATTTTACCTATGGGCGGTTCGTCGACAGAATCTTCGGTCCGGATCGTTCCAGACCCACACCTTGCTCGACCATGGCCGACGGGGTGGACTATATCGCAATGCCCGCCTGGAAGGTCTTCTTCATTCAGCTTCTGGATATTGCCGGCATCGGCCCGATCTTCGGACCGATTCTGGGTGCGCTCTACGGCCCGGTGGCTCTGGTCTGGATTGTGGTGGGGGCGATTTTTGCCGGCGCGGTCCACGATTATTTCAGCGGTATGCTTTCGGTACGCAACAAGGGGGCATCGCTTCCCGATGTGGTTGGCGCCTTTCTGGGCCACAAAGCCAGATGGGTGATGCGTTTTTTCTCCCTGTTGCTGTTGTTGCTGGTAGGTGTAGTATTCGTACTCAGCCCGGCTCATCTGCTGGGCAATCTGACCGGCTTGAATGTTCACCTCTTGGTAATCTGCATCTTTGGCTACTATTTCCTCGCCACCATCCTGCCCATTGACAAGCTCATCGGCCGCTTATACCCCTTTTTCGGCGCTCTCTTACTGTTCATGACCCTGGGAGTGTTTCTAGGCATGACTCTGGGGGACATTTCGATCCTGCCGAACCTGGACGTTACCGTGAACACCCACCCGCAGGGCCTGCCTATATGGCCGCTGCTGTTCATCACCCTGTCCTGTGGGGCCATCAGCGGGTTTCATTCCACACAGTCCCCGCTGATGGCACGCTGCATTGGCAATGAATCAAGCGGGCGCCTGGTGTTCTACGGGGCAATGATCGCCGAGGGGATCATTGCCCTGGTCTGGGCTGCGGCTGGAATGACCCTCTTCCACGGACCGGATGCCTTGTACCAGGTCATCCAGAGTGGTACGCCCTCCCTGGTCGTGGACCAGGTCTGCCGCACCTTGCTCGGCCCGGTGGGTGGATTTCTGGCGATTCTGGCGGTGATTATCCTGCCCATCACCTCCGGCGACACGGCCTTCCGCTCCAGTCGCCTGATCCTCGCTGAAACTTTTACCCTACCCCAGATCAAGGCGACCCAAAGACTGCTCCTGGCCATACCACTGTTCATCCTGGCATTTTTTGTTTCCACCCAGGACTTTGAACTCATCTGGCGCTATTTCGGTTGGAGTAATCAGACATTGGCTATGTTGGTGCTCTGGTCTGCGGCGATTTTTCTGCGTCAACGCGGGAAACTCCATTGGATTGCTTCTATCCCGGCCATGTTCATGACTGCGGTGAGTGTCTCCTTTATTCTCCAGGCATCCATCGGCTTTAATCTCCCACCGGGACTCTCCAACAGCGCTGGACTGGTCGCGACAGTAGCAACATTAGTTACTTTCCTTCGCTTTATCTCGCGACCCTTGATCGCAAAGTCACCATAAGCATGAACCATCATCACCAGCACAAGGTTGACAGATTTTTAATGAGCATCTTAAAAGAGGATCTCATGAAACGATTAAAATGGTTTCTGTTCGGCACCCTGGTCATCGTGGCCACACTCCAGATCTGCTTTGAATCATCGTCTGCAATAGCGCAGACCGACAGCAGTGCCAAAATGGGGCCGATTCCGGCTGACGGCGGCACGGACACCATACGCATTTTGGCCATTTTCGAGGCCATCAGCCAGGTGCCCCGCTGCTCCAAGGACGAGGAGCGCATTTCGGCCTGGCTGGTGCAATGGGCCGAGGAGCGAGGCTTTTCAGTCAAAACCGACGCGTTCAATAACGCCCTGATTTCCATTCCAGCCAGTGAAGGTTATGCCAACGCGCCGGTGGTAGCCCTGCAGGCGCACATGGACATGGTCTGCCAGAAGACCACTGATTCAGACCACGATTTCACCACCGACCCCATCCACCTGGTGCGGGATGGCGAATGGCTGCAGGCCAAGGAGACCACTCTGGGCGCGGACAATGGGATCGGCATGGCCATTGCCCTGTTTCTGGCTGATGAACCAGCGCTGAAGCGTCCGGCCCTGGAGTTGCTCTTCACTACGGACGAAGAGGTGGATATGTCCGGTGCGGAAGGTCTGGCCGAGGACGCCTTGCGCGCCCGGCGGCTCATCAACATTGACTCCGAAACCGAGGGCGTCGTGACCCTGGGCGCGGCCGGCGGGTTGAAGATGGAAATCATGCTTCCCCTGAGCTTTGCCCCCCTTGCCCCCGGACAGAAGATGTCCCTGCGCGTGGATGGTCTGTTGGGTGGACACTCCGGCGTTGAAATTCACAAGAACCGCGCCAATGCCAACGTCCTCATCGCCAGGATCATGGAAAAGGCCGTGCCGTTTCGGTTAATCAGCTTTAGCGGGGGCTCTGCGGACAACGTTATTACCTTAGCCTCGGATCTGGTCTTTGCCCTGGCTTCTGAGCATGAGGATGACTTGAAGGCCAGGATCGCCACTTTTGAGCAGGAAATCCGCCAAGAATATCCTGAAGAAATCGGCCTTTCCGTGACCTTGCAACCCGTTTCTGCTGGAGCAGACACGGCCCTTTCCGAAACCGACAGTGCGCACGTGATCGATTTGGTTCTGGCCATCCCGCAGGGTGTGGTCGAATGGTCCGAGGCTTTTCCTGGTCTTCCTGAAACATCCAACAATATCGGCATCCTGCAAACCACGGACACCTCCCTTGAGCTGACGGTTTTTCACCGTAGTTTCAGCCGGGACCAATTAGAAGGCCTGGCCCGGGCAATTGAACGGACTGCGGCTGATGCCGGAGCGGTATCCAACCGCCGCAGCCAGTTCCCCACCTGGGCCCCCAACCCTGACGCCTTGCTTTACAAGAAAGCTCTGGCTACCTACGAACGTGTTTTTAACACCCCGCTCCAGACCGAGGTGGTCCATGCCGGCCTGGAATGCGGCTTTATCGCCGAAAAATACCCCCACATTGAAATCATCTCCATCGGCCCGACCATGGAATACGTGCATACCCCCAAGGAACGCTTGTATGTACCGTCGCTGGAGGGTGCCGCTTTATTTCTTAGAGAATTATTGAAGGATCTTGGCGAGTAGGAAGACTCCATGGGACACCGGCGCGGTATCCCACCAGTTGACCCGATAATACATCGATATACCCATGGATTTAGAAGATGTGCCGCGAGGCTTGGAACAAAATGGAATCCCGCATGAAGGCAAACAGTGAAGCACCAACCTGAAAAGGAGTAATACCCATGAATACAACGTCTCGCTTGTCCCGTTATTTCGGCCTGGCTGGAGCCCTGCTGAGCCTGGCTCTTTTCCTGTCTGCCCCGGCCTTGGCCGGAACGGTGGATCACCAGAAACAGATGGAGCGGCTGAACACTTTTTGAAAATTGAGAGCAAAAGTGCCCTGGGGCAACAATGGAAGGTGGCAAGCCCATAAACCCGGATGGATTACGGTGGTGACTGGTATGACCAGACGAAGAACGTTATCAATCCTTGTTGTTTTTTATTTCACCATTCTCATCGCTGCCTGCGGTGGTGATTCCCATGATCGCTCATCCTCTGAGTTAAGTCTTCAGGAGCAATATGAGAACGCTGTCATTGATGCCAGTATTGCTGAAGCATCAGAGATATGGCGTTACCTCACGCCCATCAACAATGACAATCC
>JAGTVD010000400.1 GCA_018224505.1 Desulfatitalea sp.
CATCCATCATCATACGGTCGATGGGCTGGCCCCGATGATATCCGCCAGGGCGCGCAGCGCCAGGTAGTAACCGTTGATGCCCAGCCCCACAATCTGGCCGGTGGCCACATCGGATATCAGGGAGTGGTGCCGGAACGTTTCCCGGCGATGAATATTGGAAATGTGGACCTCGATGATGGGTACGGTGAGCAGTAGCAACGCGTCACGAATGGCGATGCTGGTGTGGGTATAAGCGGCCGGATTGATGATCACGCCGTCCGCCTGACCTGTGGCGGCCTGGATCTGGTCGATGATCGCCCCTTCGTGATTGGATTGAAAGGTCGAGACTTGCAGGCCCCACTGGCGACCCAGCATCTCGAGTTGCGTATCGATTTCCGATAAACGGGTGTGACCATAAACCTCGGGCTCCCGAAGGCCCAGCCGGTTGAGGTTTGGGCCGTGGATCACCAGAATGGTCTTTTGCCTGGCCTCGGTATTCACCCGGTGCCTCCCCTGCTTCAGTGGCGTTTGAGTTGGGTGATGCTCTGTCGGTAATCGGCTGTGCCGAAGATGGCCGAACCGGCCACCAGTACGTCGGCGCCTGCGGCGGTAACGTCAGCGGCTGTGCGACCGTTGACCCCCCCATCCACTTGGATCAAGGCATTGCAGGGGCGGGCGTCGATCATGGTGCGCAACTGTTTGATCTTGTCCAGGCTGCTCGGGATGAATGCCTGGCCGCCGAACCCCGGGTTGACGCTCATGATCAGCACAAGGTCCAGATCATCCAGAATCCACTCCAGGGCGGATAAGGGCGTGGCCGGGTTGACTACGGCGCCGGCTTTGACCCCCTGGGATCGGATCAAATGAATCGATCGGTGAAGGTGGGCGGTGGTTTCCACTTGCACGCTGATGTAATCGGCGCCGGCCTTGGCGAAATCCTCGATGAACAGGTCGGGATTGGCGATCATCAAGTGGACGTCCAGGGGCAGGGTCGTGACCCGGCGCACGGCTTCCACCACAAGCGGACCCATGGTGATATTGGGTACGAAGTGACCATCCATCACATCGATGTGAATCCAATCGGCACCGGCCGCTTCAACGGCCCGAATCTCCTCACCCAATTGTGTAAAATCGGCCGAAAGAATGGAAGGGGCAATCAAGGGCATCAGCGGTACTCCTATGTCAGGTTCAAAAGGGAATATGCCAGCGGATCGCCACGCCCTCGATCGATGCGCTTCGATGGGGTGGTGTTTCCATACCGCTTCCCCTTAACATTTGGTGTTTGAGTTGGTCAACGAAACGTTCGTTCCAGGCCTGGTTGTGTTTGTGGGCGCTGCTGATGGCACTGTAGATGTTGCCGGTATAGAAGCCGATGCCGGCCACGGCCAACAGGCCGCCCAAGGCGTTCAAGTCGTTGTCGAACGATTCATAGGCCGCCCAGAAGAGTCCCACATTGACCATAAATGCCGAGAGCGCATCCTGGTAACGGCCGTTGTAGAGCTGGCCGGCGCCTGGCACCACGGACAGCGCGCCAGCCAGTGCGGGGCTTTTACGGGGGAAGCGGCCGGTTTCATCCAGGGCCGAAGAGAGTCGGTCCACTTGATGCCGCTGCCGTCCGTTCGGCGTGATCCGGTTCAAGGCGCGACGTCCGCCTTCCCAGTCCAGTTGCTCGATATGAATCCATCCGATGCGCAGATAGGCCCGATCTTTAACCTCCGGTTCGTCACTGAGCAGGATCAGATTGTTGAGCTGCAACACCGCCTGGTTGGGGTTGTTGAGTCGCAAAAAGCTTTCGGCCGCCAGGAAATAGGCGTCTACGGCTACGCGATCCAAGGGCTCGCGTGCGATCAGAGGGCGTAAGCGTTCCAGGGCGGCAACGCCATCGCCGGCCAGATAGTAAGCCTCGGCGGTTTTGAGTTGGACGGCGGGCAATCGGGGATCAGTGGCAAAAAAGAACGCGAAACGCTCATACTCTTCCGCTGCGCGGCGGTATTGGCCCTGCTCGAACAACAGCCGGGCGAAATCCAATTGTTGCTCGCCGTCGATGGTGAGACCCGCCGCCCTGACAACGTGCAACGTTGGCGTCATGAACAAGGCAAGCAGAAGGAGCATCATCTTCAGGAATAAGTGGCTGCGGCGGCGCATCTCAGGGTTTGTCCCACCAGAATATGTTGGCGGCCAGGGGGTCGTAAGCGTGCGGCTCGCCATGGACATAGACAGGTGGCGCCAGGCGGGTTTCATCGCGGCCGCAGCGCAGCAGTCGGTCGGAGGTCAGCACCCAGCCCATGATCAGGCCCTTTTCGGCAAAGGCCTGACGTGCATAGTGGGAGCAGGTCGGGTACATGGGGCAGCGTGCGCCGTCAGCCCGGGAGACGAAATTCATCAGCATTCTCAGTGGTGAAGTGGTCTGCTCGAGGCTGTTGGGCTGCGGGGGCAGCGGCATATCGGGTGTGTCGGACGCAGCCACCACGCCGATCGCCAGGCCGAGCCATACCATCGTCAATACAAGCAGTCTTTTGATCGGCCGTTTTGGTAAACAATGCATGCATTTATTCCATTGGGCAACCGATGGATCGCAGGATCACGCTACTTGTTGGTGACCCGGACAACCTCTTCGATGGTGGTGATGCCGCGCAAGACCTTTTCCAAACCATCGCGGCGCAACGTGGTCATTCCTTGTTTGAGTGCTTCCTGCTTGATCTGGTGGGCGTCATAGGTTTTCTGGATCAGGGTCTTGAGGGGTTGTCCCATCACCATGATTTCATAAATGCCGATGCGGCCGCGATAGCCGGTATTGAAACAGTGATCGCACCCTTTGGCCCGGTAGAAGGTGTATTTACTCAGGCGGTCGGGTCTCAGACCCAGCGCCTGCAGGGTCATGTCGGGCTTGTAGGGCTCCTTGCAATGTTCGCACAACATGCGCACCAGGCGCTGGGCGACCACTGCCAGGACGGACGAAGAGATCAAAAACGGTTCCACCCCGATGTCCACCAATCGGGTGATAGCACTGGCCGAATCGTTGGTGTGGAGGGTGGAAAACACCAGATGTCCTGTCAGGGCCGATTGAACGGCGATCTCGGCGGTTTCACGGTCACGGATTTCCCCCACCAGGATGACATCCGGGTCCTGACGCACGATGGATCGCAATCCGCGTGCAAAGGTCAACTCGATTTTGGGGTTCACCTGGATCTGGCTGATTCCCTTGAGTTGGTACTCCACCGGATCCTCGATGGTGATAATATTGATGTCCGGGGTGTTGATCGAGGCCAGGACCGAATAGAGCGTGGTGGTTTTACCGCTGCCGGTGGGGCCGGTGACCAGCAGGATGCCGTTGGGCGAGCGCACCAGTTCCTGCACGGTTTTCATCTGATTGGCCGACAGACCGATTTCATGCAAATTGAAAACCGAGCTGGACTTGTTCAACAGGCGCAGCACCACCCGTTCACCGAAGGTGGTCGGCAGCGTCGAAACACGCACATCGATATTCTGAGAGCCGATCTTCACCTCCAGCCGGCCGTCCTGGGGAAGCCGTTTCTCGGCGATGTTGAGTTTGGCCATCACCTTGATGCGCGATGTCAGGGCCGGCTGGATCCATTTGGGCGGCGATAAGAGATCGTAGAGAATACCGTCCACCCGGTACCGCACCTTGAAGCTGTCCTGGTAGGGTTCGATGTGAACGTCGCTGGCGCGGGCCTTGATGGATTGGGATAAAATATGGTTGACCAGTTTGATGATGGGGGCATCACTGGTGTCTTCCAGTAAATCGGCCGTATCTTCGATCTGGCTGATGATATCGCTTTCATCTTCCATATCCTGAACCAATTGGGCGGCCGAGTCCTGATTCAGATCGAAGGCCAGGTTGATAGCAGCCAGGATGGACTGCTTGGAGGATAGCACCAGCTTGTAGTTTTCCAATCCCAGGATTCGGGTCAAATCGTCCACCGCGTTGAAGTTGGCCGGATCGTTGATCGCTACGATAAAGACCTGCTTCTGGGACGCATCATCCATCTGCCCCGTCGCAGCGGGATCGGGTACCGAAAGGGGCACCATGTGGTGGCGCTTGAGGAATTGGATGGAAATCTTTTTGGCGAAATCGCTGCCCATGATGTTCTCCATGGGCAGTTCGGGCCAGAAGGGAATGGCGTACTGCACGCCCAAAGCTTCGAGCAGCTGGGTCTCGGAGATGGCCTGGCGTTGCACCAATATGTCCCCTAAACGACCTCCCTTTTCTTGCTGGATATGGCGGGCGTCGGCCAGTGAGTCTTCCGGCAACGCGAATTGATGTTTGAGGATATGGGCCAGTTCCATGGGCGCGCCGTTAAAGTTTGATGAGAATGGGGTTGTGCCGCTCGGCCTCGAGCTGCTTGATGAGGGGCGCGGCGTCCTGCTGGGTGACAAAATAGCCGATGCGCACCCGGTACCATGTCTGGTCATCCGTTTCGGAACGCACGATATAGGCCGCATAACCCCTGGCAATCAGTTCGTCGAGCAGTTGGCCCGCCTTCTCCTGGCTCTGCACGGCCGCCACCTGGAGCGTAAATCCCTCCACACCTTGTGTGCCGGTTAGGGTATTGGATCCGCCGGCGGCCGGCTGGGCCGGCGTCCCGGAATGGATTTCGGGTGCGGGGTGTGCCGGGTCGGAAGCGTTCAATGCACCGGTCGTTTCGGCCACAAGGGGGGCAGGGTTGCCGGTTGTCCGGTCCGCATAACCAGTGGTCGCGCCACCCACGGGATTGGAAGCGGTCGACGCCGGGCGCAGCGATTGCGCCTGGCTTTGGGGGGACGGGATTCTTAATTGTTCCGCAGGTGGCATGGGCTGGTTTCTATTGTATAGTTTGATATTCTCTTCCAGAGAGCCTTCGATCTGTTGCCGTTTCTGTCTGGATACCTTGGTCGCTTCGTCGGTATCCTGGATCA
>JAGTVD010000401.1 GCA_018224505.1 Desulfatitalea sp.
GCCTACGATCTGGACACCTCCGAATTCAGCCAGGATGGCGACGAAGTGTTCGGACTGGGCAGCGCCGACATGAAGAGCGGCTGCGCGGCCATGGTGGAAACCTTTCTGACCTTGTGGGAAAACGGCTATACGCACCTGCCCGTGGCGCTTGCGCTGGTGGTGGGTGAAGAAGAGACAGGGGACGGGGCGCAGCGCCTGGTGCGCGAATATGGTTTCTCCACCGCCATCGTGGGCGAACCCACCGACATGCATCCCTGCATGAGTCATTTCGGTTATCTGGAAATCCAGTTGATCACCCGGGGGCGACGGATGCACGCCAGCCTGGCCCAGGGCGCCAATGCCGCCACGGCCATGCTGCACTTGCTGCTGGAATTCATTCAATACCTGGATCAGCATCTGGGCGATGCGGTCTACAATCTGCGGGACCTGACCAGTTCCCGGTCAGGGTTCGCCGCGCCCGATTACTGTGAAGCCTGGATCGATCTACACTTACCGGCCCTTTCGGACATGGGACAGCTGACCTTCGCGCTGGAAGAACTACACGCCTCCTATGCCAAGGCCCACCCCGACAGCGCATCGGCCATTCACTTCGATACCATCCACGCGGGTTATGAGCTACCTCGGCGCGGCCCCATGCTGGAACTGCTAAAAAAGGTGTACAAACGTCACAAACTGCCCTTTGCGCCCGGCAGTTTTCCAAGCCACTCGGATGCCAACATCCTCTGGGCAGCGGGCATCAAACCCATTCTTCTGGGCCCCGGAAAACTGGAGAAGGCCCACACTGCCGAAGAATCGGTCCACCTGCCCCAGGTCCTTCAGGCCGCCCAGGTCTATTTGGATCTGGCCATCGGTATCGAAGATAATTCCTGACCCACCACCACCGCCTGCTACGGGAAGAACTCCCGGCAGCAAAGACAGCGGATGCACAGGTTGCCCCAATGTTGCAAAAGCCGGAGGGACAAGTGTCCACATCGATGAAGGCTACAAATACTTCACCGATTCGTGCATCAGGTACGTTTTGAAACCGCCACTGATATTGCGCACCTTGAAGCCATATTGAGACAATGCCCGGGCGGCATAGTAGGAGCGCTGCCCGACAAAGCAGTAAGTCCAGATCTCCCGGTCGCGCGGCAGCGTCTCCACCCGTTGGCGGAGCTGGTCCAACGGCACATGCATGGCGTCGTCCAAATGGTCCTGGTTGTACTCCTCTGCATCGCGCACATCCAGAATCAGTGCATCGCTGTCGTCCAGATGCTCCCAGTGCGCCAGGGGAGCGTCTCCCCGCAACACGTTGGCAGCGATCATGCCGGCCATATTGACCGGGTCCTTGGCCGAACCGAACTGGGGCGCATAGCACAACTCGGTCTCTTCCAGATCGAAAACCGTTGCGTGCATCTGGATGGCCATGGCGATGACGTCGATGCGCTTAGCCACCCCTTCCTGGCCCACCGCCTGGGCCCCCATGATGCGCCCACCCTTTTTGGTGAATATCAGCTTCAGGCTGATGGGCACGGCCCCTGGATAGTACCCGGCATGATGGCCCGGGTGCAGGTACACCTTTTCCATCTGCTCCCAGAGGCCCAACCGCTTGAGGGTTCTTTCACTGGCGCCGGTAAAGGCGGCCACATGGTCCAGAATCCCCACCACCGAGGTGCCCTGCACCCCGCGAAAACCATGCTGGCGCCCCATGATCACATCGGCGGCGATGCGCCCCTGGCGATTGGCAGGTCCGGCCAGGGGCACCACGCCCAGGGTACCGGTGACCACATCGCGAACTTCCACCGCATCCCCCACGGCCCAGATGTGCGGATCGCTGGTGCGCATGTGGGCATCGACCTGAATACCGCCGCTGTCGCCGATGGTCAGGCCGGCCGACCGGGCCAGCGCAGTGTTGGGACGGACGCCAATACACATAATCACCAGATCGGTTTCCAGTTTTTCCCCCGATTCCAACGTCACCCCGAGACGGTGGCCTTCACCGGGATCGAAACGCACCACGCTCTGATTCAGGCAAAGGTTGACGTGGTTTTTGATCAGCATCTCGTGGATCGGCGCTGCCATTTCGGGGTCGAGCAACGGCATGACCTGGGATTGCTTTTCCACCACGGTCACCTCCAAACTCCTTTTGTGCAGGTTCTCCACCATCTCCATGCCGATGTAACCGCCACCCACCACCAGGGCCTGTTGGGCTTCGTACTGATCGATCCACTGACGGATCTGTCGGCTGTCCGGTATGGTCCGCACCGAAAAAATTCCGGGCAGCTGAATGCCCGGCAGATCCGGCCGGATGGCGCGGGCGCCGGGTGAGAGCACCAGAGCATCGTAATATTCGTTGTATATGGTCCCCTGTTCCAGGTCGTGCACCTCGATCAGCTGCTGTTCGGGATCGATGCGCACCACTTCCGATCGGAGCCGCACCTCGATATTGAACCGCTGGCGGAACAGTTCGGGGGTGGCCACCAGCAGATGTTCCTCGTTCTTGATCACATCCCCCACATGGTAGGGTAGCCCGCAATTGGCAAAAGAGACATAGGGGCCGCGGTCGAACATGATGATTTCCGCTGTTTCGGACAACCGGCGGGAACGGGCTGCGCAGGACGCACCGCCGGCTACCCCGCCGACAATGAGAATGCGTTGACGGTTTGACATCGCATCACCTTTCCGGTGTTAAGGGTTCGCGTAAAGCGTTTATAAGACTATACAAGTCACTGGTTCGGTTTTCAAGTGGGCAGAAGGCGGTGGACCCCGTTGCGTGCAGCGCCACACCTCCGCTGCCGGGAGCACCGGCTCGATGGCCACAACGGTTCGCCGCGCCATCTCATCGGGCTACCTGCAATCGCCCTGATCTGAATGCCCGTCTTGTGACGCCCGGCTGTTTTATGATATCTTCGTACGCGCCGGCGTCGTTTGGAAAGCGGATACGCACATTCAGGATCACATGAAGGAAGCAATTTCATGCCGCGGCTTTATATCGAGGA
>JAGTVD010000402.1 GCA_018224505.1 Desulfatitalea sp.
CCTGCACCCATCGCCGAAGATCTCTATCTGGCCCGGCGCCTGAGCCGCCTGGGCCGCATCGCCCTGGCGCCCGGTGCGGCCGTCACCTCGAGCCGCCGCTGGCGCCGCATCGGCATTGTGCGCACCACCCTGATCAACACGCTCGTCGCTGCCGGATGTTTATTGGGCATCGATCCGGCGCGCCTGGCACATCTGTATGATCGATAAACCGCAATAGGTTTACATTATATTTTAGTCATCAATTTGAATAATCTGCCGATAATATATCATTAGAGATGGATCGGCTTGGGTATCCTGAGAGGTGAAGGGCGCAAATGGTCGCAAAACGCATCAATAGCGCGCATGGGTCTTCCAGTGCGTTGATTACCGCCGTGGTGGCCAATGCACGGGGGGAAATATTCGACCTGGCCGGTTTTGCCGCAGTGGGCAGTGACGGGCCGCCGTTGTCGCCGCTGTCCACCGATCTGACCCGTCGGCTGCCCCATGGCAGCGAATTGATGTTTCTGCCCGACCGGATACCCGCATTGTATGATATGCGCCGGGAATGCGTGGTCACACTTCCGGAAAACCCCTATGTGCCGGGTGAAGCCATTTATCCTGTGGCGGCGTTCAACTCTCCGGGGTATGTGATCACCCACACGCCGGCTTATGCGGAACGGCCCGGGGCCGGACTGCTGCCTCTATTCAGTTATGGTGCCGTGGGATGGCACCGGGGCCGGTTCCGTTCGGCTGTCTTGCAGGTGGATGACGAACCCCGGCAGGATCTGCGCCAGATGCCCCTGGATAAGATCAAGGTCGGGGTTCAACGCATGCGTCGCACCCTGCCCGACAACCGATTGCGCGCCCACCTGGAAAAGTGTGCCCTGACCTATGGCTGCCCGGCCGGCAAGAATTTTTTCCTGGGCCGTTACGAAGCCCCCTTGCCCACCTCACCCGCCTGCAACGCGCACTGCCTGGGATGCATCTCCCTGCAAACCGATCCGGCCCTGACCAGCAGCCAGGATCGCATCGCCTTCACCCCATCCCCTGATGAAATCGCGGCCGTGGCGTTGACCCACATCCGCCGCGTCAAGCAGGCAGTGGTCAGTTTCGGCCAGGGCTGCGAAGGGGACCCGCTGATGGTGGCCGACACGATTGTGGCGGCCATACGCGCCATACGCCGCCAGACCGACCAGGGCACCATCAACATGAATACAAACGGCAGCCTGCCGGACCGGATCATCCCGCTGATCGAGGCCGGCCTGGACAGCCTGCGCATCAGCCTCAACAGCGTCCGCGAACCCTGTTATACCGCCTATTTCCGTCCCAGCGGGTATGGCTTCGGCGACGTGGCCGCTACCATCGACACGGCTTTGGCCCACGGAGCGCACGTGGCAATCAACTATCTCAATTGTCCCGGATTCACCGACACCCCGCAGGAGTGCGACGCCTTGCTGGCTTTCTTGAGCGCCCATCCCGTGCAGATGATCCAGTGGCGCAACCTCAATTACGACCCGCTGCGGTACCGTGAGCGGATGGCCGATGCAGCGCCCCAGGGTCCGGCCATGGGACTGGCACGCCTGTTGGATCAAGTGCGGCAGCGCTTTCCCCGATTGCGCCACGGCTATTTTAACCCGCCCAAAGAGATTTACCGGAAATGATGCGGACAAAAATACCGGTTTCGCCGGTGCCGACACTTCGGAGAGGGGTAAACAAAAGATTGATTCCGAACGTCCTTTCATTTATGAATAGGCTCCGTTTATCGGCACGATCACGCCCCGCCACAGGCTTCGAACCACTTTTCCAGTGCGGGACCGATCGCTTGCCGCAGGCACACAAAGGTCCGCATGAAGCCATTGCACACAATCGCTTACACTCGTTTTGGAACGACTCTGGATACAGGCGGTCATTGATACGCAGGATGCGTGTCGTGACCGGCACAAGCACCCGGTGGCAATGGTTCAGCCATGCAACCGGCCCACATCGGACTGGATGGATATTGGAGGTACGGGTATGAAAAGAATCGGATTTACACTGCTATTGGTTTTCGCCCTGACAATGGTGATCGGCGCACCGGCCGGCTGGGCCAAGGAAACCGCCTACGGCTACATGATCGCCTATTCCCCCCGGGACCAGGTGGTTTATCACACGCCGATCATTACCCAGCAATCACCCGGTGTCAGCAGCAGTGATGAAGAATTTTTCATGCAGACCAGCGCGGTCTTGCAGTTGGAATCGGCTTTTCAGAAACACCTGGAACAGAGCTATAAAATCAGAAGCAGGAACTTCACCGTCAGCGCGCGGGTGGCCTATAAGTCGGAGGAGATCGCCCGCAGCCATTTCAACGAAGAGGGCGGCACCTTCCGCTTCCGGGGGTTTCGGCTTATTGAGGTGGCGGACTTCAAGCCTTGAGGATGATTTCTAACAATTCTCTGTAATCGAAGCGCATTTCCTGTTCCAGCACCCGGGCTTCACCCGCCTGGTAGATGTGGCCAAAGTGGTGATGCAGGTCGATTGTGCGCTCATGGCAATAGCGGGTGAGGGAGGGTTTGACCATACACCCGATGAGGCGGGCGCCTACCCCGGCGCCCCACTCGAAGTGAGGGCCGTCCCCGCCGCTATCACCCATCACCACTATCTTTGCACCTGGAATCCCGAAACGTTTGGCCACAGCCGCGCTGTTGGTCGCCTTATCGGCAATCTCGCGCAAGGCATGATATTCAAAAGGATCAGGACCCTGCCCCTCGAAACGCACCATGGGGTGCGCTGACAGGGCCGGCAAAGGCGGCAACAGCCCCTTGGCGACCACCCGCTGGAAATAACCGATCATGCCCGTCGTGTTGATCATGAACAGGATACCCCGATCCAGGCAGTCGGCGATCAGTTCCGGAACCCCCGGATAGGTGGCAAAGGCATGATCCAAATAGCTGTCCATTTGCGCAACCGTGATCGGTGCGGGCAGCAGCTCGCCCACCCTTTGCAGGGCGGTGCCCAGCGAGATGGCGTTGCCGGTGTATTGCCGGAAGATGGTATCGATGGCCGGCCGCAGCTCAGGATGGTGAAAGCCGATCACATCGAAAGGGCCGCTGGGAGAGAGACACTCGCTCCAGTCGGAAGTGACCATGGCGGTATAGCGGGATTGATTCATTCTTTTTCAGCTATCCGGTTTTTAAGGTTGCGGTTTGATGTCACGGAATCCCATATTGGATAGCATAAATGCACTCAAAACCAAAGCTCCGCTACCGGGTTCAATTCTCATTTCTCTTGATTTTTCCAGCCCATTGCATTAGGTACCCGCAGCAATGGGCAGAACAACGCCATTTGGATGACCGGGGCCGGCAGGGCCGCCCTCGAATTCATCGTACACTTTAAGAGGACCCCGATGGACGAAAAGGACGCTGGTGGAAGTTGCGATTCGCAACCTCCTAGTCAGAGCACACAATTTCGGATACCCGCCGTTCGGCCTCGAAGCAGGACCGCCTCCGTGCCGCGCACTAAGATGCGCGTGCACTAAAGCGCCATCCTGAACGTCCTGCCGGGCCAACGGCCCGGACAAGGCGTTAAGGAGGCGCACCATGACCCACGCGCTCAATCTCAGCCAACTGTTAAACACCGCCGATGCACAAGCCCGCAAGGCAGAGATCGACACATTACGCAACCTGCACCCCTCGGACATCGCCGAAGCGTTGGAAGAGAGCCAGGCACTTCCTACTCAAGTCGTTGAAATTCTATTGGAAGTGGGCAATCACAAGGCAGTGGATGCCTTTGCGCAGCTCTCCATTGAAACGCAGGAGGATTGCCTGGAGGCCGGCAATGCCCAGACCATGCTGCGTTTTGTGGAAAACATGGAGCCGGACGACCGCGTGGATCTGCTCAAGGCCGTGGATGACGAAGTGCGCGAGGACATCATGCCCCTCATCGCCCAGGCCGAACGCAATGCAATCCGCAAATTGTGGCAATATGCGGAAGGTACGGCCGGGGCCGTGATGACCACGGAATATGCCATGCTGTCGAAGGATCTGACGGTCGCCGAAGCCCTGGCCCAATTACGGTTGCAAGCCCCCAACAAGGAGACCATCTACTACATCTATATCGCCGACCAACTGCGTCGGTTGATCGGCACCATATCCCTGCGCGACCTGATCATGTCCAAACCGCACGCCAGCCTGGCACGCATCATGGAGACCAACCTCATCAGCGTTCCCCATGACATGGACATCGAGGAGGTGGCGACCGTTTTTTCCAAATACGACCTGTTGGCCGTACCGGTGGTGGACAAGGAGAACCGGTTGTTGGGCATCATCACCGTGGACGATGTTCTCGATATCATGGAGGCCGAAAGCACCGAGGACTTCCAGCGTATTTCGGCGGTGGTCCCTTTTGATGAGGAGTACTTCAGACGACCGTTTCCCCGTCTGTTCTGGAGCCGGTTCATCTGGCTGGCGGTGCTGCTTTTCACATCCCTGATCTCCACTACCATCATGGAGGCCAACCAGGAGGCCCTGCACCAGATGATCGCTTTGTCCTTTTTTATTCCCATGGTCATGGGCACCTGCGGCAACGCCGGCACCCAATCGGCCACCATGATCGTACGCGGCATGGCCCTGGGGGAGATCGAAATCAAGGACCTGGGGCGTGTTTTCCGCCGCGAACTGCTCATGGGCCTGGCCCTGGGCGCCGCGCTAGGCCTGTTCGCCTACTTTCGCGTGTTTCTCCAGGACCACCATGTGTTGCTCGGGTTCATCGTCGCCAGTGCCCTGGTGGCGACGCTGCTCACCGCCAACCTCATCGGGGCCATGCTGCCGCTGATTCTCAAAAAGATCAAACTGGACCCGGCTTTGACCGCCGGCCCCTTCATCGCCACCATCATCGATGCGGTGGGGATCGCCATTTACTTTAAGATCGCCTTGCTGCTGATGGGAACGTTCCAGGGGTAATCCGAAAAGGAGTCGATGCCGTGCACTGGATCGCTGCCAAAGTGACCTTTGAAAGCCGTGAACCCGCCTTGGCCGCCGAACTGGTCGCGGACCTGTTCGACACCCTGGGCATCAGCGGGGTGGTGGTGGACGACCCCCTCCTCGAGCCCATCGAAGGCTGGGGTGCCGACGCGGTTCCCCGGCCCACCCGCCCGGCGGTCACCGGCTATCTGCCGGGGGATCATCGCTGCCAACGGCTGCGCAATGAACTGGAAAAGGGTCTGGCCGCCCTGGCCACGCGCCACCCGCTGCAATATGCCATCGATTACCAACAACTGGACGAACAGACGTGGGCCGAATCGTGGAAGGCCTTTTTCCACCCCCAGTCCATCACCGCCCATCTGGTGGTCAAACCCACCTGGTGCGACTATGCGCCCCGACCGGGCGAACAGGTGATCGAAATCGACCCCGGCATGGCATTCGGTACCGGCACCCACCCCACCACCGTTTTGTGCGTACAACTCCTGGAAAAACGGTGCCGGCCCGGCCAGACAGTGCTCGACGTGGGCACCGGCTCGGGCATCCTGCTCATCGCCGCCGCCAAATTGGGCGCGCACCGGCTGGTTGGTGTGGACAACGACCCCATGGCGCTCACGGTGGCCCGCAACAACCTGCTCCAAAACGGCCTCTCCACCGACCGTTTCATCCTGACCTGCGGCCACCTGATCGCCCCTGTCGCCGGTCCCTGCGGCCTGGTGGTGGCCAATATCCTGGCTGACGTGATTATCGAACTGCTGGACACCCTCCACACCGTCCTTGCCCCCGGAGGCTGCTTCATCTGCTCGGGAATCCTCCGCGACCAAACCGGATTCGTCACCCGCAAAATGACCGATTGCGACATCGCCGTCGACGAGGTCCTGGAATTGGAAGAGTGGGTCGCCATATCGGGTCGTTTCAACCCTTAACACCATCTTTTATTTCGAGGCCCCCTTGTCACCCCTTATCTCGCTACTCGACACCATCCCCGCCATTGTGCGGATTATTTTTGTCTTCGTGCTGGTCCTGCTGGCCATCAAACGCAAATGGATGCTGGGCAACGCCTTGCTGGCCGGATCGACCTGTCTGGGCTTGATCTTCGGAATGGGGCCCTTGAACATTGCAGGATCGGCCATGGCGGCGTTGGGTCACTCGAAAACCATCAGCTTGGCGGTGGTGGTCTCCCTGATCCTGGTGTTCAGCCACTTGTTGGAAAAGTCGGGTCAAATGGCACGGCTGCTGACCCATTTCAAAGGGTTGATCCGTTGGCCGCGTTTGAACCTGGTGATCTTTCCGGCCTTGATCGGTCTGCTGCCCATGCCCGGCGGCGCCATCTTCTCCGCACCCATGGTCAAAAGCCTGGGCGCCGAATATGCACTGTCCGACTCCCGGTTGAGTTACGTCAATTACTGGTTTCGCCACATCTGGGAATATTGGTGGCCCCTCTACCCCGGCATCCTGCTGACCACTGCCCTGGCCGGCGTCGATTTGTGGCGCCTGGTGCTCTACACCCTGCCCATGACAGTGGTGGCGGTGACCGCCGGTTACTGGCCGCTGCGCGGGCAAGTGACGGCCACCGCCACGGCATCCACACCCAAAGCCGCTGCCGGCCCCTTTCTCAAGGAATTGGCACCCATCGCCGGGGTGATCGGTTTCGGCCTCGGTTTCGGCCTTCTTTTTTCATGGCTCATGCCGCCCGCCATGCAACCCATTGCCAAGGAATCGGGATTGATCCTCGCCTTGCTGTTGGCCATCGCCTGGGTGTGCCGGCGCAACGCCATCGCCTGGGCCCAACGGCTGGCCATTATCAAAGATCCTGCCCTGATCAAAATGGTCTATATGGTTGCCACCATTCTGATCTTCGAAGGTATTCTGGCCAAAAGCGGGGCAGTGAACCAAGTGAGTACCGAAATGCTCCGCTGGCGGATCCCCCTGATGCCCATCGCCATGCTTCTGCCCTTTCTGGTGGGCGGTGTGGTGGGCATCACCATCGCGTTCGTGGGCACCACCTTCCCCATCCTGATCTCCCTGATTCAAGCCCTCGGCCAGGAAGCCCTAATGCTCCCTTACCTGATGCTGGCCCTGACCTGCGGCTTCGTGGGCGTGCTCGTATCCCCCTTGCACCTGTGCCTGCTTCTGTCCAACGCCTACTTCCAAACCACCTTAATGCCGGTCTACCGGCACATGTGCATCCCCCTGATCGCCCTGGTCGCCGCTGCCACGGGCTATTTCAGTTTGTTGCGTTACTGTTTGGAGTGAGCTAGAATAAAGAACAACCGACCAAACCGGGAGGAGTTTCCATGGAACGTTTCAAAGTCACCCTTTTCAAACCCTACCCATTCCATGAAGGGCAAAAAATCCGCATCGAAGGCGGCAAGCGCCAAGGGGATTGGGAGGTCATCGGCGTAAGCGAGGGTAAAGTCAAGCTGCGCTGCCCGGTGTCCGGTCGCCAGTTCGAGTGGGACCGTTTCTGCTATTTCACGGAAGAGCGGGAAAACGAAGCCTGGCCGGCGGAATAAACCGCCTGGCACCAAACCGATGGTGTGTCCATGAGCCATATCAAGCGCATTGCCCACTACAGCTTGTGGGGCGCTGCCCTGCTGACCCTCTTGACGGTGGGGCTCCATTTTCTAATGCCCTACCTGATCAACACCCAGATGGTGCGGGAGCGGTTGTTGGCGCGCGTCGCGCCGTTGATCTCGGGGGACGTGGATTTCGACACCATCGGGTTGGCCTTTTTCCCCCTGCCACACGTCACTGTGTCAGGGGTTCGAATCGAGCGGCCCGACCAGTTGAAAGTAGGCGTTGACGCCGTCTCCCTCTATCCCCACTTGAGGTCACTGCTGCAAGGCCGTTTGGCCATCGGGTCCGCGCAGGCGGTTTCGCCCGATGTAACCGTCTACCTGCCGGCGGCGACGGAAGAAAACGCCACTCCCGACGATACCGGAACCGCCATCGGGCTGATGGTGTTGCTAACCCGATTGGGAACCGACGGCCGCCTGAGCTTTGAGAATGGCCGCCTGGAGATCCGCAGGGCAGCCACGGTGCTCCTGCGCTTGGCTGAGCTGAACCTTTCGGTACACGCCCCCGAGGATATTTTGCACGCGGAGCTGCAGGGGCAGATGGACGTCATCGACCAGTTTCGGATCGCAATGACCTTTCCGCGACCTGCCTCAAACCCCGAAGCATCATCACCCATTACCCTCACGATCGAGGCCCGTCGTGCCGATGCAGGACAGCTGCGCGAGCGGCTGCTGGAATTCATCCCCACCGCCGCTACTTGGACCGTTCTGGATATCATCCGCAACGGCACCATCGAGACCGTCACCCTCGCTACCACCGCCACCTCCTGGGACAGCCTGGGCCGTTTGGAAACCCTCACCGTTTCAGGACAGATGGTGGATGGGCATATCCGGGTACCGGGAGCAGCGCTGGACTTGGCTGCGGTGACCGGCGAGGTAACTATTGCCGATGGTGTCCTGACCGCACACCGGGTGACCGCCCGATTGGGGGCCACCACGGCTGACCAGGGCACATTGACCCTGGAGTTGCTGCATCGGCCGCTTTCCATGAACCTGGACATCGCGCTGGATGCCGACCTATCCCAACTGCCCCCCATTCTGACCCGGGTCGTCCGCCAACGCAATGTGCTCGATGAACTGGACCGGCTGCAACGTGTCGCCGGCCGCGCGACGGGGAAACTCGCGCTGCAAGGCGCGGTCACGGATCTGGCGGTCACAGCAACCGCCGAAACCATTTCGCTGGCAGTCGATTATGATCGCCTGCCCCATCGTTTGGAAATTGCCGCGGGGCAGATCCGTTACACCGGGGATGCCCTGCAGATCTCAGGTCTTCAGGGACGCCTCCGGTCCAGCACCTTTGACAACGTGGCGGCGGAAGTGCGCTGGCGCGATACGCCCTGGATCGATATGAAACAAATGGCTGCCCGCATTGCTTGCGACGAGATCCTGCCGTGGCTCATCCCGCACATCGAACAACGCTTTGGCGAGGGAATCATCCAGGAACCCGGCGGTCACGTGCGCCTGGTGAACGCGCGGTTCAGCGGCCCCTTGACCGATCCCGCCCGCTGGCAGTTCAGCGGCAACGGTGCCCTGGAGAATGTCCGGGTTACGTCCGCAGGGTTCCCCGGCCCCATCACCGTCACCCGGGGTCGCTGGGAGTTGCGGGACGATCGGCTGTCGATAAGCGAAACCCGGCTGGTGTTGCTGGATGCCACCATCGAAGGCACGGCTACCATTGCGCCTGTCGGCGCGGAGCGCCCCGCGGTCACGGTCTCCTTGAACGGCACACTGGAGCGACAGGCGGTGCAGTGGCTGCACCAATGGCTGCAGGCACCAGAGCCGCTCGAAATGCCGGCACCGATCGTTATCCCCCAAATGAACATAGCGTGGCCCGTGGAAGGAATCCTCGCCATCCAAGGCACCGTTGAACTGCCCGCGGGCCTCACCCTCGAAGGAACGCTCAACACCGGCCCCGATCTTTTCGACCTGCGGCAATTGAGCTTCGCCGATGCTCATTCCGAAGGCACATTGGCAATCCGTTTTAACGGACCGGAAGCGACCCGGCGGGTTCGCTTTCAGGGCCGGCTGGCCCAACGCACCCTATCTTCTTTCTGGCCCGTGCCCGGCCCGAATGACGGGTGGATCGACGGCCATCTGGCCATGCAATGGACAGCCGAGGCCCCCGGGGCCGCCGAGATTGAAGGCGATATCGAAGTCACCGACTGGATGATGCCCCCCACCTTGTGGGCGTCCCTCCTGATTCATCGCCTCCACTTGTCGGGCAACAACGCCCAACTGGAAATCCATGCCCTGGACCTCTCCTGGCACGACCAAAGGGCTGCCTTGCAAGGAAAGGCCACGATCGCGCAGGAGGTGTTGGAATTGGATCTGGCCCTCTCCGCCGATGCGCTGGACCTCAACAGGCTGCTGCAAGCGATCCCGGCGTCCCAACAGGGCAAGCAGTCAACCGAAGCGCCGCCCGGCCCGGGTCTGCCACGTGTGCAGGGCACCATCGCCATGTCGGTAGGTCGCCTCAATTATGGCCATTACCAGTGGGAACCCATGCAGGCCACACTCAATTGGGATCATGAGCGGGCGGAGATGGTCATCACAGAAGCTTACCTGTGCGGCATTTCCACAGTGGGGCAGTTGACCTGGGCCGCCGATGGTCTGGCGATGACGCTGACACCCAGCGCTGAGAACCAGGCCCTTCGTTATGCCGGCGGCTGCCTGACCGGCGCCCCGTCCACGGAGCGCTTGGAAGGCACCTATGCGGTGAGCGGGCGGCTGGCCTCAACAGGCACCAGCGCCGAAGAGCTGATCCGTAACCTGGAAGGGGTGGTGTATGTGGACATTGTCGACGGACGGCTTTACAACATTGGCGAGGCCGGACTTTTTACCAATCTTTTATCGTTCCTGACGCTCAACAACCTGGTACGGGGCGAATTGCCCAACATGCGCGAACGGGATTTCCATTACCACCGCATCTACCTGCAGCTGCGGTTTCAGGACAACCGGATGGTACTGGACGAAGCCGATCTGTTCGCGGATGCCTTCAATATGGTGGGTGAAGGCACGATGGATTTGCTCTCCAGGCAGTTGGACCTCACGGTACTGGTGTCACCGTTGACCACCCTGGACACCTTGATCCGGCACCTGCCCATTGTGGGCCGCATCCTGCAGGGCACCCTGGTGGCCATCCCGATGGGAATCAAAGGCCCCCTGCACAACCCCCAGGTGATGCCCCTCTCGCCCAAATCGGTGGGGACACGGCTGCTGGGAATCCTGGAGCGCACCCTGCAAGCCCCTTTCCGCCTGATCGAACCGATTTTGCCCGGAACGCCCGAACGGAACCATCGCGGTCAGGGCGGGCCCACCCAATAGGCCAAGTCTTTTCCGGGCAACTTGAATCAATCACCCAAGGCCCCTTGTAAAATGCCAAATGAAGGCATCCTGCCTATTCCATCGCCCGAGTACACCCACCATTTGACATCGAGGTTACTGTGGCAGATTCAGATCGAAAGCCACCAAAGCGCACTGGGCGTCGGTGAAAATGATGGCCCCCTCCTTGGCAACGACGGCCACCAGCAAGTTGACGATGCCGTCATTGTTGAAGTCGGCCACCAGAAAATCCTGGACACGGCCGGAAAGCTGGCGCGTTCGCCAAACCGGTGCCAGGCCCAGTCCATCCCAAACCAGGGCCTCCACGGTGCCTTTGCCAAAAAAGCGCTGTTGGGCCAGTCGGCGGCCGGTGCTATCCCGGTTGAATGCCACCAAAACTTCATACTGGCCGTTGCCGTCCAGATCCACGGTCCGGATGCGGGTGGGCAGATAGAAGGATTGCGGCGATTCATCGGCGCCTTGGGGCGGCATGGCGAAATAGAGGGCGGTACCCCCGTATGCATCACTGCTGGTGTGCTGAACCTTGCCGCCGGCCGTGAGTACCCGCAGATAATCGTTGGGGTTCAGCGCTGCGAAACTCTCTCCGCCGTCGTTGAGGATATCGCCATAAGCCAGACCCAGCACGTTGGCCATCCGGCCCGGCAGGATCTGGCGTTCGGGCACATATTCCATACCGTTCCACGTCATCTGGTGGATGGGGGCGTCGAAAGGTGTCGATTCGGCACTGATCTGGCGCTGACCCAGCAGGATACTGCCCTGGGTGGGATGATGGACCACGCTATAGTAGTAGCGGCTCTTTTCCACCAGAGGACGGAACTCACGGCCGTCGAAGGCCAGCACATAGGATTCCACGGCATTGAGGGCCACCGAAAAGGCGGTCACGAAAATCTCCGGCGTGCCGTCGCCGTTGATATCAGCGATGTCGACACTGATGTTGCGCACAAAGCGGCCACTGGGAACCTCCGCCAGGGTCTGCTGCCGCCCCTCGGCGAACCGGTAGACAAACAGCTTGTCCGGAGCGGCCACGACCGTCTCCAACAGGCCGTCGCCATCCAGATCGCCCACGGCGATGGCATTGATCAGATGGCTGTAGGTGGTGCTCTTCCAGAACCCCCCCTCGGCACCGGCTTGCCTCCCCCCCGCTGCGGCAAAGGCGGGATTGAGCGGATGGGGTTGCGCTTCCAGGTCCTCGCGCGCGCCGGCCGGACGGCGAATGGGATCCATCCGGCGCGCTTCCTGGAGCAGTCGCTCCGGGTGGCGGTGCATATCGGAAACCGCGGGCGGGGCCACCGCCACGGGCGGAACCGCAGGGACCGCGGCCGCGGCGGGAGCCGCGGGCGGCTGCGCCCCGAACACCTGCGTGTTGATCTCGGTGGCCATGCGATTGATCTCGGGGATCACCTCCCCCATGCCCTGGGTCTGCTTGAAAAAGGTCATGGGCGCACGGGAACCGGTCACATCGAGCATGGCCGCGTCGATGCTGACGCTCTCGCCCAGCACGGTGAGACTGCCATGGATGGCGTAATCGGCCTGGAGCTTGCCGCCCACCAGCAGGGCCAGGCTCTCGCCACCGAGGCCCTCGGCCGATGCCACCGCCTGGGCGGTGGACACTTGATCCACCACCGTTACCTTGCCGGGAGCGGAGAGGCGTGATGTGAGCATCTCCACAATCCCTTTTTGTAAAAAGCCGTAATCCTTTTCGGCATGCATGACAAAGGGCAGGATCGCCACCTTGACCGGTTGGGCCAGGGCCATACCGGGCATACAGATGGCGCACAGCAACAGAATCAGTAATTTCTTATGGCATAGAATGACGTTCAATGGTTGCTCCTTGTATGGCGAATGATCGCTATTTGAGCTTTCGGGTTAGCATCTCGTTGACCATTTTGGGATTGGCCTTGCCCTGAGTGGCCTTCATGACCTGGCCCACGAAAAACCCCATCAGCTTGGCCTGGCCGTCTTTGTAGCGCGACACTTCGTCCGGGTTTGCGGCGATGACCGCATCCACGGCCTGTTCGATGGCATCGCTGTCGGACACCTGGGACAACCCCTTGGCCTTGACGATCTCAGCCGGCGGACGGCCCGAGGCGGCCATTTCATCAAACACGGTTTTGGCGATTTTACCGCTGACGACCCCCTCGTCGAGCAGTCGCAGCAAGGCGGTGAGATCGGCCGCGGTGACGGGGGAGTGCTCGATGGTTTTGTCTTGTGCGTTGAGCAGTCCCAGCAAAGGCCCCATGATCCAGTTGCTGACCACCTTCGGCTGGCTGAAAAGCCCCACGCAGGTTTCGAAGAAGTCAGCCAGCTCGCGGCTCGAGGTTAAAATGGCCGCATCATAGTCCGGCAGATGGTATTGATCGGCAAAGCGCGCCCGCCGCGCGGCAGGCAGCTCGGGCAGGGCGCCGCGCACCGCCTCGACCCACGGGTCGTCGATCTCTATGGGCAGCAAATCGGGGTCGGGGAAATAGCGATAGTCGTGGGCCTCCTCCTTGCCACGCATGGAGACGGTAACGCCCTTGTCCGGGTCCCAGAGGCGGGTCTCCTGGATGATGGTACCACCGTCCATTAACACTTCGCTTTGCCGGGCGATTTCGTACCGCAGCGCTTTTTCCACATGCTTGAAAGAGTTGAGATTTTTAATTTCGGTGCGCGTGCCCAAGGTGCTGATGCCCGCGGGCCGCAGGGAGACATTGGCGTCGCACCGGAAGCTGCCCTCCTCCATGTTGCCGTCACCGATATCGATCCAGCGGATGATGGCCCTCAGGGTGCGCAAATAGGCCCCTGCCTCTTCCGGGGACCGCAGATCAGGTTCGCTGACGATCTCCATGAGGGGCACGCCGGCCCGGTTCAAATCCACGAAGCTCACCGGACGATCGCTGTCGTGCACCAGCTTCCCGGCGTCCTCCTCCATGTGAATGCGGGTCAGCCCGATACGCCGCACCTGGCCGTCCACCAGGGTTTCCACATGTCCGTCCACCGCAATGGGCAATTCATACTGGGAAATCTGGTACCCTTTGGGCAGGTCGGGATAGAAATAGTTTTTACGCGCAAAACGGCTCAGCGGTGTAATATGACAATCGGTGGCCAACGCCATGCGCAGGGTGAAGTCCACCACTTTTCGGTTCAGTGACGGCAGCACCCCCGGCATGCCCAGACAGATCGGGCACGTGTGGCTGTTGGGCGGCGCGCCAAAGCGCGTGGAGCAGCCACAAAAAATCTTGGTCTCGGTTTTGAGTTGGGCATGGACTTCCAGCCCGATCACCGGTTCGTAGTTTGTCATGGAAAGGCGCCATCCTATTGCTTGATGACCTCGGGGAAAGGGCCAGGGGCTGCAAAACAACGACTCTGACCAATTCCCCCAGCCAAGTCAAGGGAATTACATTTTGACAACCCAAGGGTAAATCGGTAGTACCTACACCCTGTTCCCGCTGTATTACCAGGGAATGGCGCTGATAGCAAACAGGGTTGGAGGAG
>JAGTVD010000403.1 GCA_018224505.1 Desulfatitalea sp.
CCGGCTGCGGCGCACGCTTGCAGCAAGGGTGCATTGTCGGTGTAGAGGCCGAATTGGTGCTTGATATAATCGCCGAGGCCGGAATGGAGATGCTCCAGATCTTCCAGCAGCATGTTTGCCAGCGCTGTACGATCTTTGAGTGACAGGGCTTGCTGCAGGTGTTGTACCGCCTGATCCACGGTGCGGGGCGGATCGGCAGGAATATCACCGGATGGTGTCGACCTAGAGCCGGCATGGTCCGGATGCTGTCCGGATTTGACCAGGCCCAGGTAAAAAGCGGTTTCCAGCACTTTGCGGGTCTGGGTATAGATCTGATCATCTTCGCTGGCCAGCAGCCCGGTGACGAAAACCGATTGGATATGCTGCTGCGACAGCCATGACGCAACCAGCGAGGCCCCTTCGAACAACGGATATTGCCCCAGATCGACATGCAGAAATTGGCGCTGGTGTTTCAACGCGGCTTGCACCACTTGCCGGGTCCAGGCCGTGGCCTTGTTCCGGGAAACAACAAGCGTACCGTTTGCGGCAGCGGTGTTTCTATCCAGCGCCTCCTGGAATCCCAGGGTCCGGGTCTCGTCGAGCTGATAGATTGCCGGCAGCGGCCCCTGCTCATTGCGTTTGCCGCGAGCGGTCCAACCCCCATGGGGAATGTCCAGTTTAATGGCGATATCCAGGGCCGCCAGTTCGACACCGGTTTGTCCGCCGGACAGGATTTTCAGGATCACGGGTTTACCTCGCGCACTGTTCCGGATGGTGCCGGATACCCCTCATATGGACCGGGGAAGGGCATCCAGGGAGTAGATGTGCGTCTCTGCCGCAATGGCATCGCGCAGGTATTTGGGAGGGTGCATCAAGGCTCGCATGGCGCGTCCGTCAAAAAAGCGCAAAGGGCCGTTGATGACCCGGGTCAGTTGATGATCCAGCGTCCGTGGATCGGGATCGGTCCAGCCCACGGAATGATCGGCACCACAAACGAATCCCATGGGCGAGCCCCAACTGGGCACATGCGCCGTCCAATGAAACATCCGTTCAAACACCGCTGCGACCGTCCGCGCTAACCGCACGTGGATCCCCATCTCAATGGGGCCGGCCAGTCCGGCTTGCAAAACAAAGCAGCCGCCTGGCGCCAGCGCCCGTTGGCATTTTTCAAAGTACTCGCGGGTGAACAGCTTGGCGCTGGGCCCGTTTTCCAGAGGATCGGTCAGATCGGAAATAATGACATCGAATTGCCCGATGGCGGTCTCCACATAATCGAAAGCATCGGCGATGACCACCCGGGTACGCGGATCTTCAAAGGCGCCTTGGTGCATTTCGGGTAAATAGCGGCGACAGGCATCGACCACCTCTTTATCGAGATCCACCATAACGGCTTGTTGAACGCTGCGCCATTTGAGCGCTTCTCGCAGGGCGGCGCCCTCGCCGCCACCTAAAATCAAAATTTTTTCCGGTCCCCCCTGCAAAAGGCAAGGTGGATGCACGAGCGCTTCGTGGTATATGAATTCATCCCCACTGCACGATTGCCAGCAACCGTCCAGCACCAGCGCCTTGCCGCAGGTCCCCGACCGCACGATCATCATCTCCTGGAACCGGGTCTTGTGCTGATGCAGAACCTCTATGATGCGATGGCAGCAAGCATCGTGGGGCGTGTTGAATTCAGTCAACCATAGGCCGCTGGTGGGGGCATGGGAATGCATGTGTCCTCTTGGGGATGGTTATCGGCCAAGACCGCAACCGGTAATGGTACGCCGCGCCCACGCTGCAATACGGACCGCGTATGGCGACCGGACTGAAGCCTTTTAACGAGCAACCGGCAGGCTTCGATGGGGTTACAGTGGGTGCCGCAGGTAAAGACATCCACGGCGGCGTAGCCGGATTCGGGCCACGTGTGAATGGAAATATGGGATTCGGCCAACAGGCCCAAGGCGGTAACACCTTGCGGACTGAACTTATGGCTCGATAGTGTCAGCAACGTGGAACCCGATGCCTCGGCCGCCTTGTTGATGGCACGACAGATGAACTGCTCGTCGTCCAGCAGTTCGAATGGACACTCAAAGAGCTCCAAGATACAGTGTTTACCGGTCGTTTGGTTCAATGTAGGCCCCTCCGTCCGCCTCAAACGCGGTGTTTGGGTGGGTTTCACCTCCTCCAATGGATAAGGTATGGTATTGCAAGGCTAATAACGGAAAACCCGCCGACGCAACGGGTCGCCCAAAACGAACCCGTGTTTATAAGGCCCCGCCCCCTGATGGTCAAGGAAAATCTAGTGCTCCCGCTGCCCCCTTAATTAACGGGAAGCCGGCGCATGGCGGCAGCGCTCCGGTGGCTACCGTTCCGGAATGGGGAACCGGCCATCTGCAGTCAACAGAAAAAACCCGTTGGTGGGGTCTTCATCGATACAATCGGCCAGCTTTAGCAAAACACGGTCCAGAAATTTGATTCGGTCTTCACCCCGCTGCAGATAGAGATGGTCCTTGTGGATATACAATTGATCGGTTTCCAGAGGCAAGGTTTCACCGGTGTTGATCAGCAGGGTAATGCCCTCCCCCACCACAGCATCGACCACGAACAAAGGGGTATCTTCGTATTTGAAATAAACCTTCTCCAGCAAATCGTCCCTGACCTGCTGCACGAAATAACCATCCGGGTCCCGGCGGATCGCCGCGTTGAAATAATCGATGATCTTTTTGTGTTCAAATCGTCCGCCCTCGTTGTGCCAGTGACCGAAACGGTCCATCCAGAAGACCGCTTCCTCCTTGGGCACCACGATTTCCTTCAACTGTTTCTCCAACGCCATGATCGCATCCCTGTATGCATGATGAGTGACACCGTTCACCAACCTGATCGTCGACACTTATATCCTTTTACAACCCAGGAATAAACCGAAAAACCCACATAACCGACGTGCTGCCCACAAACGCTGCAGCCACCGCTTCAACGAACATATGATCGTCCTTTCAGCGAATACAGTGCGATCGCATGTAAATACATGCATGATACATGCACCGGGCAGCTGATCGGCCCTTTCATTTAGCACGACAGGATGTGCTACCGGTAGCACCGGCTCGATGACCACAGCGGCACGCCGCGCCAACTCATTCAGGTACATGCAATCACCCTGCTACCGAGTGAAACCAGCCTTGACAAAACGGCGCCATCACCTTAATTAACGTCCTTTATGGGGTCTTTCCCATTCCCAATGTTTATCAAGGAGTAAGACCATGAAAAGTGTCGGTTTCGTCGGTTGGCGCGGGATGGTCGGTTCCGTCCTCATGGAGCGCATGCGCGCCGATGATGACTTCAAGCATTTTGCGTTCACCTTC
>JAGTVD010000404.1 GCA_018224505.1 Desulfatitalea sp.
CAGCTCGCCGCATGGCGAATCCCGCGGAAAAGCCCCCCTCCAGCAGCCAGATGAGCCTCCAGAACCGGCGCCGCCTTCGGCCCCAGGGTCAAATCGGCAAAACCCACAATACCCGCCGCCACCCGCGCCGACCCGTACTGCCCGCTGGCGCTCATGGCGGCAATGCCCCGCACGAACTCGGTCTCGCCCACCGGCCGCATCTCCGGCGGCCCTGCCTGGCGGTACATGGACCCGCACTCCACGAACACCGTCTGCACCACATTGTGCCCGCTGCCGGTATCGGCCAGCAGCTCGTCCAGCAGGTAGCGACTGGTGGGATAGTCCCACAAATGGTGATGGGGATCGATGATCGGCAGCTCGGGATCGATGGCCGCCTCGCGGGTCAACGCCAGCCAGTCTTGTTGGGATCGGGTCACGGGGGCTCCTGTCGGTTTTGTCGGGTTGATTGGATTGGTTTTGTCGCGGAGGGGCGGCGAACCCCGATCATTGGACCATACGCCAAACCACGGGTCAGGGTAAAGCGGAATCAGCCGGATGCTTCGGCTTCGCAAATGGTGAGTCTGGGGATAAATTTTTGAGCCGCGGGCCGGAAAGATGACAATTCCTGTGCTTTGTGCTACCTACTGACCGTACCGCGCCAAGACCTGACAGGAGAGTATCCCGTGCCGTTTGCCGACACATTTCTGGAAATCGCCGCCATTCTGAGCCTGGCCACCGTGCTGGGCGTTTT
This sequence comes from Desulfatitalea sp., assembly GCA_018224505.1. Lineage (GTDB taxonomy): Bacteria > Desulfobacterota > Desulfobacteria > Desulfobacterales > Desulfosarcinaceae > Desulfatitalea. The sequence continues at coordinate 731 of JAGTVD010000404.1, forward strand.
GGGCCAGAAACTGCGCCAGCCGCTGATCATCATGTTCCTGGCCGCCGGCATCCTGGCCGGCCCCGCCGCGCTGGGCATCATCCAAAGCTACGAACAAATCGACCTGCTGGCCCACATCGGCATCGCCCTGCTGCTGTTCATCGTGGGCCTTAAACTGGACCTCAACCTGATCCGCACCACAGGCCCGGTGGCCCTGGCCACGGGATTGGGTCAGATCCTCTTCACCTCGGCCATCGGCTTCGGTATCGCCATCGCCCTGGGCATGGATCTGATCGGCGCGGCCTATGTGGCGGTGGCCCTCACCTTCTCCAGCACCATCATCATCGTCAAGCTGTTGTCGGACAAAAAGGAGATCGATGCCCTCCACGGCCAGATCGCGGTGGGGTTTCTCATCGTGCAGGACATCGCTGCCATCCTGGCCCTGGTGCTGCTCACCACCTTCGGCACCCAAGTTGCGGAAGGGGCATCGGTGCTGTGGTCTTCGCTGTTCATCGTCTTCAAGGGCCTGGCACTGCTGGCGGCGGTGGGCCTGCTGATGAAATTCGTACTGCCCGGCCTGACCCGGCGCCTGGCCCACTCCCAGGAGATCCTGACGCTCTTTGCCATCGCCTGGGCCGTCTGCCTCGGCGCCGGCAGCGAGTTGCTGGGGTTCAGCAAAGAGGTGGGCGCCTTCCTGGCCGGCATCTCCCTGGCCTCCACCGGCTTCCGGGACGCCATTGGCGCCCGGCTGACCACCCTGCGCGACTTTCTGCTGCTCTTTTTCTTCATCGACCTGGGCGCGCGTCTGGACTGGTCGACCGTCGGCGCCCAGGTGATACCCGCCATCCTGCTCTCGCTCTTCGTGCTGATCGGCAACCCGCTGATCGTGCTGGCCATCATGGGCTTCATGGGCTATCGACGCCGGACCAGCTTCCTGGCCGGCCTGACCGTGGCCCAGATCAGCGAATTCTCCCTGATCGTCGCCGCCCTGGGACTGAGCATCGGCCACATCACCGCGGAAACCATGGGCCTGATCACCCTGGTGGGCGTGGCTACCATCTTCGCCTCCACTTACCTGATCCTCTACTCCGGGCCGCTCTACGAGCGCCTGTCCGGCCCCTTGAAAGTGTTCGAACGCCGCAACCCCCATCGCGAAACCGCCATCGACACCCTCCAGGCCGCCCCGGCCGTGGATGTGATTCTGCTGGGACTGGGCAACTACGGCAGCAGCCTGGCCGCCTACCTTCTGGGCCGCAGGAAAACCCTGCTCGGCGTCGACTTCGACCCCAGCGCGCTGGACAAGTGGCGCAAACGCGGCATGACCGTACTCTATGCCGACATCATGGACCCCGAATTCCACGACCACCTGCCCATCCTCCAATCCCGCTGGGTGGTGAGCACTATCCGCTCCCCGGCGATCAACCTCTCCCTGCTCGAACGCCTCCAGGCCATGGGCTACGGGGGAAAAATCGCGCTGACCGCCGGCGATGAAGAAGATGCCGCGCGTTTCGATAAGGCCGGCGCGCACGTCACCTTCCGCCCCTTCATCGACGCCGCCGAACAAGCCGCCGACGCCCTGACCCACGCCATGGACGTGCTGCCGGAAAAAGTGGACTGGCCCATTGCCTTTGGCGAAGTGCGCGTCCGCACCGGCTCCACCGTCGCCGGCCAAACCGTGCGCGACATCCCCCTGCGCGCCGAAACCGGCGTCTCCATCCTGGCCATCAGCCGGGCCGGACGGGTCCACTACGACCTGCAACCCGACTTCCGCATCTACCCCGGCGACCGCCTGGTGATCATGGGCCCCGCCGAAGGCCTGCGGCGCGCTGAAACCCTGCTCAACCAAACCCAGAAAGCCGAAGGCCGCGATAGCACCGATCGCTTCGTCACCTCCGAAATCCGCATCTCCGACGACTCGCTCCTGGCCGGCCAAACTCTGGCCGAAGCCCACTTCCGCCAGAAGCACGGCGTTACCGTGGTCGGCATCCGCCGCGGCAAGGAAAAAATCACCACCCCCGCCCCCACCGAACAACTGGTGCGCGGGGATTGCCTGATCGTCATCGGCAATAAGCAGGCGGTGGAGGCGTTGAACCAGTCCCAGGCGCTTTGATTCCCGGGGCTTTAGATGGTCGAGACCGGAAGGTGATGGATGGCGCTTTTTTTAAGCTTGTGGATAAAGCTGTTCTTTGTGCTGACGCCGTTTTTCGCGCTCACCATGTTCCTGAGCCTGACCGAGGGGTATGTAGCGGCCCGCCGTCGGCGGCTGGCCCTGACCGTTTCGGCCGTGGTGGCGGCGATTTGTCTGATCCTCTTTTTTGCAGGCAACCAGATCTTCTCGCTGTTCGGCATTACGCTGGACGCCTTTCGTATTGGCGCAGGCGTGCTTCTGCTGCTTTCCGGCATCGGGCTGGTGCAGGGCAAGACCGCATCCGCCAACGCCAATGCCGGTGATGATGTCACGGTGGTGCCGTTGGCCATTCCGATCATTGTGGGGCCGGCGACGACGGGAACGCTGCTCGTGATGGGGGCCGAGATGACCACGCTGTCCGAAAAAGCCATCGGCGTGCTGGCGCTGCTGGCATCCGTGGCCTGCATCGCGGCGGTGCTTCTGGCGGGTTCCCTTATCCAGCGCGGCCTGGGGATCAGGGGCATCGCGATTCTAAGCAAGCTGACCGGCCTGATCCTGGCGGCACTGGCGGCGCAAATGATCATGACGGGCATTCAAGGGTTTCTTGGCATCGCACCATTCTGATCATCAAAGAGTGCCCAAAGAACAGGATGGCAAAATGCCGTTGCGCAGTGCGAGACCAGCAGATGCGTGCCTGCCACGCTTGCCCACCGCCAAACAAAAAAGGATGGACAACGCCCTCTTTCCAACTGTAAATAATAGTTATACATTTGCATACGCTCCGAGTTCATTGCTGCCGATCATTGTATTGGCATGAACCTATTTTAAACAGTGCAACAGAGGAGGAGGTATTCCCATGGCAAAAAAGATCCTGATTCCCATCGACGACTCCGAGAACGCATTGCGGGCCGTGGCGTTTGTGTCCAGCAGCTTTGCCAGGGACAATCAGGTGACGTTGTTGAATGTCATGATCGATACGGCCACCTTGTGCAACATGGAAAGCCCGGAGTTAATTCCACTGTTCAAGGTGCAGCAGGCCACGTTCTGTGCACTGGAGGACAAAAAGAGGGAACTGGTCAAGGATGCCATGCAACAGGCCAAAGAAGCGCTGATGGCCGCCGGTTTCAGCGCGGACAATATCAGTATCAAGATCCAGGACAAACAGTCGGGGGTGGCCCGGGACATTTTGAACGAGGCGGAAAAGGGCTACGATCTGATCGTCATCGGCCGCCGTGGCATGTCGGGCATCAAGGAGTTTTTCATGGGCAGCATCTCCCAGAAGGTACTCAACGGCGCCAAGGATATTTCCGTCCTGATTGTCACGTAAGGAAGAGCGGCACAACCGCAGCGATGGTCGGCCCGGGCGGCCCGAAGGATGGCACGAACAGCCGTTGGCGATCGGAACGGTGCGGACGCCGGTGAAAACATTATGCCGATTCCCATTGTCTTGGAACGGGGCTACCTGCGCCTCACCGATTTTATATTCCACCATATGCACCAGCCGCGTCCGTCACCCGAGCGGCTGGCGCGGAGCCGTCTAATCGCCCACCGGGGCGAACACGACAATGTCACGGTGCTGGAAAACACGCTGCCGGCCTTTGAACAGGCCGTGGCGGCCGGCGTGTGGGGTATCGAGATGGATGTGCGCTGGACCCGCGACGCCGTGCCGGTGGTGATTCATGATGCCGACCTGATGCGCGTGCATGGGGTGGCCGAGCGGGTCGACCGGCTCACCTGGCAGGTGTTACGGCAGCGGGTTCCCGCCGTGCCCGGCCTGGCCGAGGTGGCGGCGCGCTTCGGCGGGCGGATGCACCTGATGCTCGAAATCAAGCCCGTGACCTGGCCCGACCCTGCCACCCGAAGCCGGACCCTCCAGGAGGCGTTGTCACCGCTGGCGCCTGTGGAGGCGTTTCACCTGATGGCCCTGGCCCCCCAAACCCTGTTGGCCCTTTCCGCTTTTCCGCCCCGGAGCCGCATCGCCATAGCCTACCACTGGCCCGCCGGTTTCAGCCGCTGGGTGGCCCGGCACCAATGGGGCGGGGTGTGCAGCCACTTCGCCATCGTGCACAACGCCATGATTCGGCGCCACCATGCCCTGGGCCAATGCATCGGCACCGGCTTTCCCGCCTCCCGCAACTGCCTCTACCGGGAGATCAACCGCGGGGTGGATTGGATCTTTTCAAACAATGCGGGGGCATTGCAGCGGGAGGTGGGATAACGATGGGGCGGTCTCAAGCGCCGCATCGCGGCTGGAAGCCGCTCCCACAGCATGGAAAGCTCCCACAAAGGGGGACTCCCACCCCCATCACACACCCCACAGACCAACCAACCGATCAACTAACCGACCAACCAACCAACCGAACAACCGATCAACTAACCGACCAACCGATCAACCAACCAACCGACCAACCGACCAACCAACCAACCGATCAACCGATCAACTAACCGACCAACCGATCAACCTTACCCACTCCCTAACAATTTTCTAACAATTCCCTTATGCCCGCCTAACAATTGGTCTCTAATTTGGTGTCACATTTGAACGGATTGAAAATTTCTTTAACCAAGGAGCAGCTAACATCATGCATTCGAAACAGATTCTCAGGATGGTTATGGCGTGCCTGGCGGTGGTCTTGATGGCGACTTTGCCGGCGATGGCACAAATGGTGGATCCCAACCTCAAACCCTACACCCCGGTAGCGGGCGTATCCGGCAGCCTCAAGAGCGTCGGCTCGGATTCCATGAACAATGAGATGACCCTCTGGGCCGAAGGTTTTCTCTCTTTCTATCCCAATGTGCAAATCGAGATCGAAGGCAAGGGCTCGTCCACGGCGCCTGTGGCCATGATTGCCGGTACGGCCCAGTTCGGGCCCATGAGCCGCGCAATGAAGGCCAAGGAGATCGACGACTTCGAGAAGCGCTATGGTTACAAGCCGACGGCGCTGCGCACCAGCATCGACATGCTGGCGGTCTACGTGAACAAGGACAATCCCATCAAGAGTCTCTCCCTGCAGCAGTTGGACGCCATTTTCTCCAAGGGACGCCGGGGCGGTGCCGGCAAGGATATCCGTACCTGGGGCGATTTGGGCCTGACCGGCGAGTGGGCTAATGCGCCCATCAGCATCTACGGCCGTAACGCGGCTTCGGGGACCTATGGATTTTTCAAGGAAAATGCGTTGTTCGGCGGCGACTTCAAGGACGAGGTCAAGGAACAGCCCGGCAGCTCTTCAGTGGTGCAAGGCGTGGCCCGGGACAAGTTCGGCATCGGCTACAGCGGCATCGGCTACCGCACGGCGGATGTGCGCGTGGTGGCCCTGAGCCCGACGGCCACCGGCACACCGGTGGAGGCCTCCCCGGAAAATGCGTATACGGGTGAATATCCCTTGGCCCGGTTCCTCTATGTCTATGTCAACCATCGGCCAGGCAGCCAGCTCGACCCCCTGCGCCGGGAGTTCGTGCGCTACATCTTCAGCCGCCAAGGACAGGAGGATGTGGTCAAGGACGGCTACTACCCGGTGCCGGCCCTGATCGCCGAAGAGGACTTGACGACGGTCGGCGTTCAATAGTTCAATAACAACTGTAACAGCCAACCGCTTATCCAGCAGGCGCCCTTTCGGCAGCGTTGCCAATCACCCTCCGCAACGCTGCCGGGGGCGCCCAGATGCAAGCTTGACAGAAAAGGACCTGGCGAGGGGCTATACCTTGTCAGGCAATTGCATGCCATGAATCAAAAACCATCGTATACCGGTCGCCACCGTGAGCGGGTCACCCGGCGGTCCGTGCTGATGGCCGACAAAGTAGCCAAGCTGCTGATAGCGCTCGGGGGATTCGGGACCATCATATCGGTCTCCCTGGTCTTCATCTTCCTGGCCATTGTCGTGGTGCCGCTGTTCAAAAACGCAGCCATCGAACAGCGCGGGGCCATCGAAGCGTCTTGGCCGGCGGGGGGGACCGCGCCGGTGAACATGGCGGTGGACGAGTACCAGGTGTTGAGCTGGCTCTATTTTCCGGACGGCGCCATCGATGTCGTCCGACTGGACAACGGCCGGGTGCTCGATCGGCTGACCCCTTTCCCGGACGGGGCACCCACCGCCCACGTGTTCGAACCCCGGCTCGGGCAGGCGGCGTTCGGGTTTGCCGATGGCGCCATCCGCCTGGGCACCATCCGCTTCGGCACCGACTTCCCGAATCCGGATGCCTTGCCCGCCGAGATCAGGGCACTGGAACCAGGGGCCATGGCCGATTACGCCGGTGGCGTTGTCCAAGTGACCCCCGAGGGCCAGTTCCGCACCCAGCAATTGACCATGGAGATGAGCGAGCCGTTCTATTTCGACGACCCGGCCGCCATCCTGCTGATCGATCAATCGGTGCGGCCGTCGGGCCCCACCATCGCCGCCTACACCGCCGATGGCCACTTGCGCATCCAGCGGGTCACCCAGCGGCGCAACCTGCTCACGGGCAAGACCACCACCACCCTGACCGGCGGCAATATTGAAGTGCCGATACCTCCGGGTAAAGGCGCGCCGGCCCACCTGCGACTGTCGGGCATCGCGGACACCGTCTACCTGGTGTGGGCCGACGGCCTTCTGCAACGCTTCGACGCCCGCATCATCGATGCGCCGGTGCTGGCCGAAAGTATCGAACTGGTGGGGGTCCAAGGCGCCTCGCTGACCGCCCTGGAGTTTATGATCGGCAAGGCCACGCTGGTGGCGGGGGACTCCCTGGGCCGGGTGCGCACCTGGTTCCGGGTCCGGCCCGACCAGCCACGGACCGTGGACGGCACCACCCTCGTATTGTCCCATGACCTGCCCGGCGAGGGCGCCCCGGTGACCGCCCTCTCCCCCTCCCTGCGTTCGCGCATGCTGGCGGCCGGCTACGCGGACGGTACGCTACGCATCTTTCATGTGACCAGCGACCAGTTGCTGGTGCAGACCGAGCAGGCCGGCGGCCCCGGGGTGACCGCCCTGGCCATGACCCCCAAGGATGACGCGGTGGTCAGCGCCGGCGGCGCAGTCATCACCCGTTGGCAGGTCCGCCCCGGCCACCCGGAGGCCACCCTGACCACACTCTTCACACCGGTGTGGTACGAGGGGTATGCCCAACCGCAGCATGTGTGGCAATCTTCGGGCGCCACCGATGATTTCGAGCCCAAATACGGCCTCTACCCACTGATTTTCGGCACCCTCAAAGCCACGGTCTACTCCATGCTGTTCGGCGTCCCGCTGGCATTACTGGCGGCGATCTACACCAGCGAGTTCATGCACCCGCGCATCAAATCCACGGTCAAGCCGGCCATTGAAATGATGGCCAGCCTGCCCAGCGTGGTACTCGGCTTTCTGGCGGCCCTGGTCTTCGCACCTCTCGTGGAAAATATAGTGCCCCACATTCTGACCGCCTTCGTCACCCTGCCCGTGGCCTTTTTGCTGGGGGCCTATCTTTGGCAGATGCTGCCCAGGGATCTGCACGCCCGACTGGCCCGCTACCGCCTGCTGATCTACCTGGCCACCCTGCCCGTGGGCCTGTTGATGGCCGCCTGGATGGGCCCCCTCGTGGAATCGTGGTTCTATGCGGGCGATATCAAAGGGTGGCTCAACGGCCGCCTGGGCACCGGTACCGGCGGCTGGATGATCCTCTTTCTGCCACTGTGCGCCATCGGCATCGGCATCGCCTACGCCCGTCTGCTCAACCCCTATCTGCGGCACCACTCCGCAGGCTGGAGCCGGCGCACCCTGGCCACTGTGGATCTGGTCAAATTCCTGACCGGCATCCTGCTGACGCTGGGACTCTCCCTGACCCTGGCCGGCTTGCTCACGCTGCTGGGGATCGATCCGCGGGGCAGTTTCGTGGACACCTACGTGCAGCGCAACGCCCTGGTGGTGGGCTTCGTGATGGGTTTTGCGGTAATTCCCATCATCTACACCATCTCCGAGGATGCCCTTTCCGCTGTACCCGAGCATCTGCGGGCCGCCTCCCTGGGATGCGGCGCCACGCCTTGGCAGACCGCGATCCGCATCATCATCCCCACGGCCATGAGCGGCCTGTTCAGCGCAGTGATGATCGGGCTGGGCCGGGCGGTAGGCGAGACCATGATCGTGCTGATGGCCGCGGGCAACACGCCGGTGCTGGACTGGAACATCTTCAATGGCTTTCGCACCCTATCGGCCAACATCGCCGTGGAGCTGCCCGAAGCGGTGCAGTTCAGCACCCACTACCGCACCTTGTTCCTGGCGGCGCTGACCTTGTTCCTGATGACCTTCGTGATCAATACCGTGGCGGAAATCGTGCGTTTGCGCTTCCGCCGAAAGGCTTTCGAGCTATGATCCCAACCGCAGCCAAGGACAAGCCGCTGAACGACTCGCCGACCAACGCCGACCCCACGGCGCCCCAGCGCCGAGCGCAGCGCTCCACCAGTTCACTCCTGGCCTACGGAGAACCGATGCTCTGGCTCACGGGAGGCGCCCTGACCATCTGCCTGGTGATGATCATCGGGTTGCTGGTGCTGATTTTTTACCAGGGCGTCTCCACTTTCTGGCCGGCGCCCCTGGTGCAGATTACCACAATAGAGGATCGCACGTTCATGGGGGAGGTCACCCGCGAAGAAATTTTCGCGCCGGCGGAAACCGTGTTCACGCAACTGGCGCCGGAGGTGGCGGAACAGGCCCGTCGCACGGTCGCGGCGAATGACGGCACGGCCCACCGCTGGCTGGTGCGCATCGGCAACTTCGAGCTCACCGGCGACCACTTCAACTGGTTCAGCGACTTCATGATCCGCGATGAACGGCGGCCGGAATGGGCCGTGACGGTGGAACGGCTCTCCTGGGGCCGCTTTTACGGCATACCCGCGGCCTTCCTGGTGGATGGCGCTGTGGTGGTAGACACGTCGGCCCAGGCATGGCAGCGCTATAAAGCCCATCATGGCGAAATCCGCAAGCGCTGGCGCCAGCGGCGCCACCTGGAAACCCACGCCATCGGCAAACTCAACCGCCAGGAGGAAGCGGCCCGCCTGGACATGCGCACGGCGCTGCTCGAACACGGCCCCGACTCCGCCCGGTATGCGGCGGCCAGGGAACGCCTTGAAACAGTGCAGCGCAAGTCGGAGATCGAGACCGCCCAACTTCGCGAACAGATCAACGCCCTGAACACAGAAAACAGCCGCTATCAGTTGCGGCTGGTCACCGCCGATGGCCAGGAAAAGAACCTCGCCCTGGAAGAGATCGTGCGCGCCTTTCCGGCCAACCGGCTGTCGGTGACGGAGAAGACCGCCATCTATCTGTCCCGGTGGTGGGAGTTCTTCACTGACGATCCACGAGAAGCCAACAGCGAGGGCGGCGTTTTCCCGGCCATCTTCGGCACCGTGGTGATGACCCTGGTGATGTCCCTGGCGGTGGTGCCCTTCGGTGTGCTGGCGGCCCTCTACCTGCGCGAATACGCCAAGGCCGGCCCCTTGATCAGCGCGGTGCGCATTGCCATCAACAACCTGGCCGGGGTGCCGAGCATTGTCTTCGGCGTTTTCGGGCTGGGGTTCTTCTGCTACTTCGTGGGCGGCACCATCGACCAGCTTTTCTTCTCGGCCAAGCTGCCAAGCCCCACCTATGGCACCGGCGGCATCCTGTGGGCCTCGCTCACACTGGCGCTGCTGACCCTGCCGGTGGTGATCGTGGCCACCGAGGAGGCCCTGGCGGCGGTGCCCGGATCCATGCGGGAGGGCTCCTACGCCTGCGGCGCCAGCAAGTGGCAGACAATAAAGCGCATCGTGCTGCCCCGGGCCATGCCCGGCATCATGACCGGCATGATCCTGGCCATGGCCCGCGGGGCCGGCGAGGTGGCGCCGCTGATGCTGGTGGGCGCGGTCAAGCTGGCGCCCGAGCTGCCCGTGGACGGCATTTTTCCTTTTCTGCACCCCGAGCGCAGCTTCATGCACCTGGGCTTTCACATCTTCGACCTGGGCTTCCAAAGCCAGAACAGCGAGGCTGCCAAGCCAATGGTTTTCACCACCACTTTGCTACTGATTGTCATCATCGCCTCCCTCAACCTGGGTGCGGTGCTGTTGCGCAACCGCCTGCGCAAAAAATTTGCTTCCGGCGTCTTTTAAGCGAGGTCCCATGAACGCGACACATCCAGACAGCTCCAAAAACGCAAAAAGCACGATCGCCCTTTCCAAGCCCGGCCCCAACGGCGGCATCTCCGACCGTCTGCAGGTGATCGCCAACGGCGGGTCGGTACCGGCCGAGATTCACCCTGCGATCCTTGACGAAGACAGCGTGCTGGACATTCGCAACTTCCGCCTCTGGTATGGCGAGGCCCAGGCGCTGTTCGACATCAACCTCTCCATCCCCCGGGGCAAGGTGACCGCCATGATCGGGCCGTCCGGCTGCGGCAAATCCACTCTGCTGCGTTCGGTCAACCGCCTCAACGACCTGATCGATTCGGTGCGTATCACCGGCGACATGATCCTCAACGGCCGTTCGATCTATGAACCGTCGGTGGATGTGATCGAGCTGCGCAAGCGCATGGGCATGGTGTTTCAAAAATCGAATCCCTTTCCCATGAGCATCTACGAAAATGTCATCTATCCGCTGCGCATCGACGGCGAGCGCAGCCACGGGGTGCTGGACGAAGTGTGCGAGCGCAGTCTCCGAGGCGCCGCCTTGTGGGAAGAGGTCAAAGACCGCCTGCATGAAAGCGCCCTGGGCCTCTCGGGCGGCCAGCAGCAGCGATTGTGCATCGCCAGGGCTATTTCAGCCGAACCCGATGTGCTGCTGATGGACGAACCCTGCTCGGCTCTCGACCCGCTGGCCACCAACAAAATAGAAGATCTGATCGACCAGTTGAAGGGGGACTACACCATCCTCATCGTGACCCACAACATGCAGCAGGCCGCCCGCACCAGCGACTACACGGCCTTCATGTACCTGGGACACGTGGTGGAGTACGGCCCCACGGAAACTTTGTTCCAGAAACCACTGCTGCAAGAAACCCAGGACTATGTCACGGGACGTTTCGGTTAGGGTTCGCGCGAGCCCTCAGGGCTCGCGCAAAGATAAGTTCGCATTTTAGGCGCCCGGATTTGGGATGGATAAAATGTGAAGTTATTTTTTCGCGAGCCCTTATTCCATTCACACACCAAGGAGAAGAACTATGCGTACACGATGGATCGTTTATCTGTTGACAGGATGCCTGCTGCTCATCGGGCTGGCCGGCTGCCAGACCACCAATGCCGCTCAGACGGCAGCTCCGGCCGCCGCCCCGGCGGCGCCCTTTCCCAAGGAAGGATTTGTCACCTTTGACGAAGACGGCCGTATTTGGGTGTTCCAGGCCGACGCCAAGGAACTGGCCGAATACAAAGACAAAGGCGAACTGGCGAAATTCGTGGTCCGCCCCGGCGCCGGGCCCCAGGGTAAAACCCTCAAAGCCCCGGACAGTGAAACCATCATCCACTACATGACGCGCACTCCGGGCTTTGCCACATTTCTGGAAGACGGCCGCCTCTGGGTGTTCCGCGACGGCGCAAAGGAACTGGCCGAATACAAGGACAAGGGTGAATTGGCCAAGTTCGTGGTCCGCCCCTCCGCCGGCCCGATGGGCATGACCCTCAAGGCCCCCGACGCCGAAACCCTGGACGCCTATCGGGCGGCCCAATAACAGCCAAACCCCACCGCCCCACCGGATGCCCGGCACCCACCCGCGGTGCCGGGCATCACGCACCCGACCCGTGCCCGAACCTGTCAAACCCGTCGAACCGCACCATTTAACCCAAACGCCCGTCCAATAGGTTGTCTTCCGTTGCGCAATGGTTACGATCATTGAAAATGCATATTTTGCCGGAGCGGAATCATGGATCGTATTGTCTCCCTGTCAACGGGTCTGGGTTTCATTCTCTCCGCCGAAGTGCTGCGCCTGGTGGGCAACGGGGTCGGGCAGGCCGGAGGTTGGTTCCTGATCGGCGTCGCGCTGGCAGCAGGGGTGCACCTTTTGGGCGCCGTGCGGCTTTTCGGTCGGCTGTCCGGCCCCACGGACGAAACGGCGCTTCTGCAACGCACCCTTGGGCCCGTGGCCGCACTGGCGCTGCCGCTGGCTGCCCGGGTGCCCGTCACCCTCCTGGCCGCCACCAGTTTGCTGGCCACCGCCGGCTATGTGTTCAATGAGACCTTCGTCTACTGGTTTCCCAACTTCCTGTTTGCCTTTTTGCTTCTGTGCATGGTGCTGGGAGTGGGTTTGGCGGGCGGGACCGTATGGGCGGGCTTCCAGATCATTACCGTACTGGCCGCGCTGGGCGGCTTGATTTTCCTGATTGGCGCCGGCATCGCAACAGCACCCGCCGCTTCTGCCTCCCAGGTGACAGGACTGCCCGTGGACCAGGGATCCAGGGGCGCACTGGGAGCGGTACTTCTGGTCCTCACATATGATCTGGCCTTTCTGGCCAAAGATAGGCGGACCGCACCGGATCAGCAAATACCGGCCCTGGTGGTGGCACTTGGCAGCGCGCTTTTATTGTTGTGGGGCCTCGTCTCCCTGCGGTGGGTGGCGCCGGACACCCTTGCGACATCCACCATCCCCTATACCATGACCGCGCGCACCATACTGGGCCCGGAGGGACGGATCATCATCGGCGTGGTACTCGTGGCCGGCACAGCCGCAGCGGTCAACGCCCTGTTTGGCGGGATCGCCCGAATGGCGGCCGGCATGGCTGCCGAGGGGTTGCTGCCCTCCGGTCCGCTGTCACCCGCCGGGCGCCAGCGACTCTGGACGCTGCTGATGGCCGGCGCCACAGCCGCCATGCTGATGGCCGGCATGGCGGGATCGCCCCATCTGGAACTGTTTTTGCGGGCAGGCCTGATCCTCTGGCTGCTCCACCATGCGCTGATGCACCTGATCGCCTTGCGCACCGACCCGGGGCGTCATATTTTACGTAACGTTTACGCCGCCCATATGGCCGGTGGCCTGCTGCTCATCCTGGCGGCCGGGGGTCTGCTGGTCACCCAGTCGGAGGCCGCCGCAGCACTCTTTTTCATGGCCGGCGTGTGGGCCGCATCGGCCATTGCGGGTTGGGCGCTGTACACCCTGGCCCGTCAGCAAAATGCCCGCCGCCAAAAACAGCATACCGCAAACGAAAGGAGTCGACGATGATCGGGAACCGATTCGTTCTGACCGTTTTTACGGTGGCGCTATTGGCTCTCTTTGCCGCCGTTTCCACCGCCGCTCACATGGATAAAGTGCCGCGAATGTCCAAGGAGACGCTTAAAGAGATGCTGCATAGCCCCGATGTGGTGATTCTCGACATTCGCATCGGCATCGATTGGAATGCCAGTGAATTTAAAATCCAGGGGTCCGAAAGGAGAGATCCGCGCCAGTTAGACACATGGAAGGATCAACTGGACAAAGAGAAAACAGTGGTTGTTTATTGCGCCTGACCCAACGAGGCAACCAGTGCCAGTTTGGCACATCGGCTGATCGAAATGGGTTTCACCAAAGTCTACGCACTCAAAGGCGGCTGGCGGGATTGGCAACGCTCCCAGTACCCCACCGAACCCAAATAGATGCGTTCCATCAAAAAGGGGCGCACCCCCATGGGTGCGCCCCGCCTTCTCTCACATAAACCTCATCCCACAACCCCAAAAACCCAACAAACCCAACCAACCCAAAAAACCAAGCATACCCCTATATCGTCCGCACCCCATGGCGCACGATCTCGCCTTCGATCAGGTAGATCACCTCTTCGGCGATATTGGTGCTGTGATCGGCCAGCCGCTCC
>JAGTVD010000405.1 GCA_018224505.1 Desulfatitalea sp.
AGGCGCCTTCCAATTTGGCCATCATCGGGCGCTATATTCTGACGCCGGAGATTTTTGATATCCTGGAGCGCAAGGAGACCGGCGCCGGCGGCGAGATCCAGATCACCGACGCCATGGCCCGGCTGCTCAACCAGCAGCCTATTTACGGCTTTCGGTACGAGGGCATCCGGTACGACTGCGGCACCAAAGGCGGCTTTCAAATGGCCAATCTATCCTATGCCTTTGACCGGAAGGATCTGCGGGAGCAATTGACACCGTTTATCCGCCAATTGCTGGCGCAATGAAATCGATGTGACCGATATGCTTGAATCAATCCGTATTCATATCCCATACTGATACTGTTCCTGCTACCGACAGCGTGCACACCTCTTCATCGCACTGATTCGACACTTGCCCATCGTGCAGCCACCCATGACCGCTGGTCTCAAATGGTTTGCGACGGGTTGGATATTAACGGGGATCCCATGACCAGGAATATCGGATTCATCTCCACCCGGTTTGCCGGCACCGACGGGGTGAGCCTGGAGGCCAGCAAATGGGCCCAGGTGCTCAGCGAGGCCGGCCACGCCTGTTTCTGGCTGGCCGGCGAGCTGGATCGTGCGCCGGAAGTCAGTTGGCTGGTGCCCGAAGCGCATTTCAAGCACGAGAAGAACCAGTGGATCAACGCGCGCGTGTTCGGCCGCAAAAGTCGTAAATCGAACGTCACCGACACCATTCATGCGGTCAAGGTGTTGATCAAGGTGGCCATCGAGGAGTTCATCGAACAGTTCCGCATCGATATGCTGATCGTGGAAAATGCGTTGACCATCCCCATGCACATCCCCCTGGGGGTGGCGCTGACCGAGATCATCGCCGAACGGCAGATTCCCACCATCGCCCACCACCACGACTTTCACTGGGAACGCACCCGCTTCAGCGTCAATGCGGCGGATGACTATCTGCGCATGGCTTTTCCCCCCAAGCTCAACAGCCTCGAACATGTGGTGATCAACTCGGCCGGCCAGGAGGAACTGGCACTGCGCACCGGCGCTTCGTCGGTGGTGATTCCCAACGTATTGGATTTCGACCATGAAGTGACGGTCGATCCGGTTCAAAGCGCCTTGTTTCGCAGGTCGATGGGATTGAACCCCGAGGACAAGGTGATTCTGCAACCCACGCGCATCGTTCAGCGCAAAGGCATCGAGCATGCCATCGAGCTGGTCAAGCACCTGGAGGATCCCGCTTACAAACTGGTGATCTCCCACGAGGCGGGGGATGAGGGATTCGAATACGCCGACTGGCTTAAAAGCCATGCCCGGGAACACGGCGTGGATCTGCGGCTTTTCGACATGCAGGTCGGCGATCCGTTCAACGGCGGCGGCCGCAACGGTTCCTACACCCTGTGGGACATCTATCCACATGCCGATTTCATCACCTATCCCAGTTTATACGAAGGGTTCGGCAATGCGTTTCTGGAGGCGATCTATTTCAAGAAACCATTGCTGATCAACCGCTACGCGATCTTCGTGCGGGACATCGAGCCCAAAGGGTTTGACCTGATTGTGATGGATGGTTTTCTGACCGACCGGAATGTGCAAAGCGTGCGTCGGGTGCTCGAATCGGTCGAGCGTCGGGAGCAGATGGTCACTCACAACTTCAATATCGCCAAGCGCTACTACTCTTATTCGGTCTTGCGCCATGCGTTGGATATGTTGATTTTTAATTTCTTCGGCGTGGAAGGCGGCGCCAGACAATGTTGAGCAAAGAGATCCTTTTCCAGGAGCCGGCACCCGGATGCCGAATGGTTCGCTTTCGAGGCGACGTGGTGCGGTTTCGACTGCAAGCGGCCAAATTTCCGCCTGGACGGGCATGCGTGCGTACTAACCTGGGCCAAGGGCGCACCATCCGGCGGGAGATTATCCGCCATGTGGAACTGAATGAAGCCCCGCTGGCCAGGGATTGGTTCGACATTCCCATGCAACTTGCGGGGCCGGGTGTTTTCGAGGTGCGGATACCCCTCAACGAGGTCGGCCATTTCGAGGCCAAATGCCTCTACCTGCCGGACAACCAGGATGAACCGTTGTGGCCCGACGGACCCAACACCACCATCAACGTGGAACCGGCCGACACGGTTTGCGGCAACAGCATCTACAACGCTTTCGTCCGTCAATTCGGGCCCCAGAAAAATCTGTCCCGCAGTGATCTGTCGGCGGCGGACCCCTGCCTGCGCCAGTTGGACGCGGACGGGTACACCGTGATACCCCCCTCAGGCACGTTCAGAGACCTGATTGCCGAATTGGATTTTATCCTGAGTCACCTGGGCTGTCGGTTTTTGCAACTGTTGCCCATCCACCCCACACCCACCACCTATGCCCGCATGGGGCGCTTCGGCAGTCCCTATGCCGCCTTGAGTTTCACGGCCGTGGATCCGGCCCTGGCGGTTTTCGATCCTGCGGCCACGCCGCTGGAGCAATTCATCGAGCTGGTGGATGCGGTGCATGCCCGTGAAGGCAAGGTGATCATCGATATTGCCATCAACCACACCGGTTGGGCGGCCAGCCTGCACGAAACACATCCCCAATGGCTGGCCCGCAACGCCGACGGCGAGATTGAAAACCCCGGCGCCTGGGGTGTGGTGTGGGAGGATCTGACGCGCCTTGACTATCGGCACAAAGGGCTCTGGCGTTACATGGCCGATGTGTTTCTCA
>JAGTVD010000406.1 GCA_018224505.1 Desulfatitalea sp.
GCGATGAACGAAGGGGGGTACCTGTCCATTCGCACGGAGAACCGGTCTGTTGAGACGCCGGTACATGGTTTTGAAACCATTCCACCCGGCCGTTATGCGGCGCTCATCGTACAGGATACCGGTACCGGGATCGACACTGAGGAGATCGCCCGTATTTTTGAACCGTTCTTCACCAAAAAAAAGATGGGCCACAGCGGTACCGGACTGGGCATGGCCGTGGTGTGGAGCGTTGTCAAGGACCATGGCGGCTTTATCGAGGTGCTCAGCCAAAAGGGCGTCGGGACCAGATTCGAAGTCTATTGGCCGGCCACAGTTGCCGCGCCTGCCGAAGGGGACACCCCCGCCCTGCGGGATTACCCCGGCAAAGGTGAATCGATCCTGGTAGTGGATGATGCGCCGGAGATGCGGGAGATTGCCTGCCACATGATCACCGCCTTGGGCTATCAGGCAGTGGCAGTGCCAAATGGCGACGCGGCGGTGCGTTACTTGACCGGGCAGCCAATGGATCTCGTCGTTCTCGACATGGTGATGGACCCGGGTATGGATGGCCTCGAAACCTTCAAACGCATTCTTACGGTGCGCCCCGGCCAGAAAGTCATCATTACCAGTGGCTTTGCCGAAACCGACCGGGTTGCCACGGCACGGACCATGGGTGTTCTGGCTTATCTGAAAAAGCCCTACCTGGTGGAAGAATTGGCGCGCACCATCCGCATCGCGCTGGACAGCTCAATCCCCGCTGGGCCGGATTAGTCCGGTGGTCATTTGACCGGAACGGCGATATCGCCCACCTGAAAGTCCCCTCCGTCTTTGGCAATCGCCTGGACGCGTCCATCGGCGGTGGCGACAACCTCTATGACACCCACCTTATAACCGGGCACGAGAAAACGCTCACCATCGTGCCCGGCAATGGTGCGGCGGCCCTCGAACACCGCCCAGCGGTCGCCCACCCGGGGGCCCGCCTCCCGACCGGTGGCCAGGATAATGTGCGGCCCATCGATGGCGGTGACCGCGGCCTTCCAGGGCGTGGTCTGTATCGCCCCGACGGCTTGGCGCCCAAATTGCCGCCCGATGCCGCGGATGGCTTCGTCCACCGCCGGAAACGCATTTCGAATGCCGTCCAGGAATGTCTCATAGGTATTCGGATCGATTTGAACGGTCTTTTCAACCACCTGGCTGACGACTTTGGCGGCTGTAAAGGTGTCGTACACGTCTATAGAAGCGGCAACGGTAACAAAATAGCGCATTTTACGAAACCACCAGATACCGGTTTGCCGTTCGAAGACCCGCACGTCACGCACAGACACTTGCACCAGATGGTGGTAGCCGGCCAGACGGACCGTTGTCGCCACATCGAAGCGCTGTTCGGGAACACCAAAAGGCGCTCCCAGGGTCAAAACCTCCGGGAAACCTTTGTGCCCGGGTATGGTCAGGCGGACATCCTTACCCTTTGCCTGAATGGTGTCCACCACTGTTTCTGCCAACCGATCGCCTGCCTGTCGCAGGAAAGATCCCGGTGTTTCCGTCTGGGGGGCCAGGACCGTATTACGCACATAGCCACTGTCCCGCGTCTTGATTTCCGCAAGCGTCGGTCGGGTCTCTTCCAGCACGTACTGCGGTTTGGCACAGGCGATGACCAGCAGGAGGGCCGACAACAGGATGCCAATGCGCATGAAAGATGGGTTCATGCCCTATCTACTCCAATTCGTTGTTAAAGGGGTTGGGCCGCATATTGGGCGACCACCTCGGTGGTAATCCCGCCCCGGGCGGTAAAGGTGCCTTGCACTTCCATCCATTGGGGTGCCAGCATCGCAACCAGGTCATCCAGGATGCGGTTGACCACATGCTCATAAAAGATACCCACATTGCGGTATTGCAAAAGGTAGTATTTGAATGACTTGAGCTCGATGATCGACCGGGCGGGCCGGTACCGGACGGTGATGGTGCCATAGTCCGGCAGACCGGTCATGGGGCACACGGAGGTGAACTCCGGCTGGCGGATCGTCACCGTGATGTCACGCCGGTCCTTGTAGGCATAATCGATGGGCGCCAGAACATCGGGGCGCACCGCATCGGGTGTTTTGATTTCGTAGGGAACTGCAGGTCGGGTAGTATCGGCCATACGGCTCGGATCCTCCTGTCGGGCATCCATTGGGTGTAACACTGGCGATCACAAGGCCTCTGAACATAGAGAATTTGGACCAAGGTGTCAAATGAAGATCAGCGGGGACGGTGGGTCCAGGTGAATGAATCACCGAGATCCGCTTCCCCTTGACAGAAGCCGTGCTTATTGTTAACAAACTTAAATCATTAGATATCGAAACTGCGAGGGATTATGTCCAAAGACACGCTTCAGGAGCAGGTCCTGCGGGCCAGCAAGGAGATCGCGGTGAAGTTCATCGAGGTGGGACGGTTGTGGCCCACCAACTTCGCTGAAACGTTCAAATCGATCTACACCACCATCGACAGCACCGTCCGGGCAGCCACTCCAGAAGACGATGACAAAAACCGCAATATCAAGGAGTGACCCGCCCGGCAGGGCACCAAGTTATCGCCCCGCGGCGGCCGGCCAGACATAGTAGAAGTCTGCGGCCGCGGCGCCGGACAACGGCGCCAGGAAAGGCAATAGCGACTCCAGGTCCCCGCCCTGGTAGCGAATGGCGGGATGATAGATGGTATCGTCCTCGATTTTAGAACGCCGGTAGGCCACCACCCGCGCATCCGCGCTCAAACCGGCCACCGCCTTGGCCTTGGCGATGGCATCATCCAAGTAACCGATCTGATCCACCAGCCCCAACTCGCGGGCCTGTTCCGCCAAGTACACACCGGCCGCAGCGATCTGGACGCGCTGGTCCGGTTGCAGCTGACGATGGCGCACCACCAGGTCCAGAAAGCGATCCGCCAGGGCATCGGTCAGGTCCTGGAAAACGGCAGCATCGGTTTCCGTTGGCGGCCGAAAAGGTGAACCGATATCTTTCTGTGCGCCCGATTTGCTCACCTCCAAGGACAATCCCGTTTTGTCCATGAACCCGCTGACCCCGGGGCGCATGAAGATCACGCCGATGGAACCGGTGATGGTGGTGGGATGGGCCACAATGTGGTCGGCCGGCAGCGCGATGTAATATCCCCCCGAGGTGGCCACGTTCATCATGGCGACCACGATCTTGACGCCGGTTCGCTCTTTGTAGGTGCTGATCTCATGGTAGAGGATATCGCTGGCCGTTACCGTGCCGCCCGGAGAGTTGATTTTGAGCAGCAGGGCCTTGACCTCAGGGTCCTGTTCGGCATGCCTCAAATAGGCCACCACCTGCTGCACCGTGCTGGGCCGGCTGCGCACCATACGCTCTTGCGGCCGATCAGACAGGGTTCCTTCGATGGAGAGCAACAACACCTTTCCCTTGTCCTTGCCCTCCAGGACATACTCCTTAAGGGGTTCGTCCCGGTCCCCGAAAAGGGTCACTCTGGGCAGCGAGCAACCCGCCACTGCCACCACCACCGCCAATATGATCCCGGCCATCCACCATTTTTTTCTATTCATGCGCCTGATCCTCCGAGCTGCGTTCAGCGTTCAACCCTGGTTTATTGTAAGAGCCAAGCGTAATCCGCAATACGCTTTTGTCAACGGCGGATCATCCACAAGCCGGGGGAACCCAATTAGGGGCAATGGAGTCGCCGCTGCGAGGCGAGCAGTGACCCATCAATGCGCTTCGGCCCAATTACGGCCCCAAGCCACATTGACCTTGAGCGGCACCTTCAGGTCCCACACCTTTTCCATGATCCCGGTGACCATCTCACGGACGGTCTCCAACTCCTCCGGCGGCACCTCGAAGACGATTTCGTCATGCACCGAGAGCAGCATGACGCTCTTGAGGCGTCGCTCGGCGAGAGCTGCCGCAACATTGATCATGGCGACCTTGATCAGATCGGCCGCCGTGCCCTGGATGGGGGTGTTGATGGCCATGCGCTCGGCAAATTGGCGGACATTGATGTTGGCGCTGTGGATGTCCGGCAGCAGGCGCAGGCGTCCCAGCAAAGTCTCGCTGCGTTGGGTCTGGCGAGCCTGTTCGACAGCGCGTGTCATGTATGCTTTCACACCGCTGTAACGCTCGAAATATTGGTCGATGTAAATTTGGGCCATCTTGGCGCTGATCCCCAACTCCTTGGAAAGCCCGTAGGCACTCATGCCGTATATGATGCCGAAATTGATCACCTTGGCCTGACGCCGAAGTTCGCCGTTCACCTCGTCCAGGGACACATGAAACACCTCGCTGGCGGTGCGGGCATGAATATCCTCATCCCGGGAGAACGATTCGATAAGGATCGGGTCGTCCGCATAATGGGCCAGAATGCGCAGCTCGATCTGGGAATAGTCGGCCGCCAGCAAATACCCGTCCGGTGGCGCCACAAAGGCGGCCCGGATCATCCGCCCCTCTTCGGTGCGGATGGGGATATTCTGCAGATTGGGATCGGAACTGCTCAACCGGCCGGTGGCGGCCACCGTCTGGTTGAATGACGTGTGGATACGACCGGTATGGGGATCCACCTGATCGAGCAACGCCTCCACATAGGTGGATTTGAGTTTGGCCACCGAACGGTGGCGCAGCAACAGCGCCGGCAGCTCGTGCTGCTCGGCCAGGCGGGTCAGCACCTCCACATCGGTGGAATACCCGGTCTTTTTCTTGGTTTTTTTGGAAGTCGGCAGTTGCAGTTTTTCAAAGAGAATGCGTCCCAACTGCTGGGAAGACTGGATATTGAAACGCTCTCCGGCCTGGGTGTAAATCTCCTGCTCCAGTTGCTGCAACTGGTGGGAAAAGGACTTGGAGAGCTCCCGCAGCCGCTCCCGGTCCAGTCGCACCCCGGCCATCTCCATGTCCATCAGTACCGGCACGAGTGGCATCTCCACCTGTTCGAGCAGCGGCATGAGCCCCAGGGTCTCCAATTGGGGCCGCAACACATTGTAGGCCCGCAGGGTGATATCGGCATCCTCGCAGGCATACGGCACGGCCTGTTCCAGGGTCACCTGGTCGAAGGTCAGAGCGCCTCTGCCTTTTCCGGCCACATCGCTGAAGGTGATGGTTTTGTGGCCCAGAAAATCCAGGGCGATTTGATCAAGATTGTGCGCCCGCTTGGACGGATCGAGCAGATAGGAGCCCAGCATGGTATCGAAACGCACACCGGCCAGTGTGAACCCGTGCCGTTGGAGTACGGTCCAATCGTATTTGATGTTCTGCCCCACCTTGCCGATGGCCGGGTCCGCCAACAGCGGCTGGAGGCGCTCGCGGATCGTGTCCAGGGACAGTTGCTCCGGTGCGCCGATGTAACGATGGCCGCACGGAATGTAAAAGGCCGCATGAGGTTCCCAGGCCACGGAGATCCCCACCAGGTCGGCCGCCATGGGATTTTGGGAAGTGGTCTCGGTGTCGATGGCAAAACAGCCGCTGCGGTGCAGCCCGCCCACCAGCTCATCCAGGGCGGCCTCGGTCAGCACGGCGCTGTAACGGGTGGCGGGCTGGGGCCGGGATTGCTGGAAGGTGTGCTGCAACTGCCGAAATTCCAATTCCTGGAACAACCGGGTCAATTGGGTTTCATCGGGCGGCTGCGCCTGCAATTGCTCGGGTGCGAAGGGGACCGGCGCCCGGGTATCGATGGTCACCAGCTGCCGGCTCAACAAGGCCTGCTCCTTGTATTGCAGCAGCTTTTCCCGCTGTTTGGCGGAACTCAGCGTGTCGATGGCATCGTAAAGCGCCTGCATGCTACCGAACTGTTGAATCAGAGTGGTCGCGGTTTTGGGGCCGATACCGGGCACACCGGGGATGTTGTCACTGGTGTCTCCGGAGAGCCCCATCACATCCACCAATTGACCAGGGGCCAGATCGTGGCTCCGGGCGATGTATGGCTTGTCGATGACCAGGTCCTTCATGGGGTCCCAGATTGTGACATGGTCGGTGACCAATTGCATGAAATCCTTGTCGCCGGTCACCATGACCACATCCAGGCCGGCCGCCTCCGCAAGGCGGGCATACGTGCCGATAAGATCGTCCGCCTCGTAACCCGCCAGCTCCACGCTGGGGATATTGAAACCGGCGGTCACCTGCTTGATATACGGCAGCTGCATCACCAGTTCGTCGGGCATGGACGGGCGGTTGGCTTTGTATTCGGCATACATTTCGTGGCGAAAGGTAGGCCCTTTGGCATCGAAAAAAACAGCCACATATCGGGGGACGCGCTCCTGGATCAATTTGATCAGCATGCGCGTGTAGCCGAAAACGGCATTGGTGGGCATGCCCTTGGAGTTGGACAGGCCGCGCACCGCATGAAAAGCACGATAGACATAGGCGCTGCCGTCAATCAAATAGAGGCACGCCCGCCCTTTTCCCGCACTGGCAGATGGGCTGACTTGGTTCATGGGGGGGCTCGCTATTAAGGTTTATCCACTCGAAAACATACCCTCACTTAAAACCTGACACTTAGTACATAACTCTACAGGGGCATACCACTGATTTTTAGCAGGATAGGAGGTGCTGCCGGTAGCGGGGGTGGGGCGCTGCGTCCGCAA
>JAGTVD010000407.1 GCA_018224505.1 Desulfatitalea sp.
GCGCTCACCTTTCGGTGTTATCTGCTCGCCCAGCAATATTGCCCGCCCATCGCCCAGCATGGTGAAAGAGCCGAATTGATGCCCCGCATAGGCCTGGGCGAGAGGCTCGGCCCCCTCGGGGATTCTGTTGCCCGAGAAAACGGCAGCGCCCTCGTCGCCTTTCAGGGCATCGGGATTCAGTCCCAAAAACCGCGCCAGCGCTACGTTGAAAACAACGAGTTTCGGCGTGCGCACCGGCACTGGCTCCAGCCGGACATAGAAAGCCTCCGGCAACCGTGCGTAGCTGTTCTCGAATTGCCACCCGGCGCCCGTATGGTTTTGTCTGCTGCTGGGAACCATAGAATCCTCCTGCCCCTCAAATGAACTGTATGACAACAAAACATTGGACCGGGTTACCCGCAGGTCAAGAGGAGCGTGGAGATCATTTTACCGGGTCATCGCCTCAACAGGGTTCGGATGCCGGGGAGCATATCACAAAGCCTTCACCGTACCAGGAATCTTAATAGTCAATAACGTGCTTGACCTTGGCAATGGGGCTGCCCCTTTTCCGGAATTCGGGTTCACGCCGCTTCCACCCGGCACGGCACGAAGCGGTGCAGCGGCGTTCCCAGCGGGTCGCGGTGGGTGTTTTTGGTCAGGCGGTTGACGTTGATGCCGTATACCGTATCCCCGTATTGCAGGCCGAAGCCGTGGGGGATCAGCACCGTGCCGGGACGTACTTCGTCGCTCACCTCCAGCTCGCCCACTTCGCTGCCGGCCTCGGTGCTCACCCGCACCTGCTGACCGTCGCTAAGCCCCAACGCCTTGGCATCGTCGGCGTGCACGGCCACCGTGCAGGCGCGCCGGCCTTCGTTCCAGGCCGGGTTGCGCATCAGGGTGTTGGCGTTGTGTTTGGTATGGCGGCCGGCGTTGAGGATCAGGGGAAAACCCGCCGGCATGCGCAGGGCCTCGGTCTCGACGGCGGCGTTCAGGGTCTGGGCTTCTTCGGCCAACTCGGGAATCAGCACCTCGATCTTGCCCGACGGCGTGCGCAGCATTTTAAGGTTCTCGGCCGGGTCGACCTTGCCGACCCACGCGCCCTGGGGCGTGTCCAACAGGGTCTGGAACACCCGGTCGCCCAGGTCGGGACCCGGTGCGAAGCCGGCCCGGGCCGCGTTTTCCTGGAAGGCGACCGGCGCGGTCATCAGCATGCCCCACAGGGCCGCCTTGGCCGCGCTGTCCCAGGCCCGGCCCAGGGTTTCGGCCAGGACGAAGGGCATGGCCTTGAGGGCCTTGGGTTCCTGCGCGGCCCAGGTCATCAGTTTGGCCCCGAAGGTCATGCGGTCGCCCGCGGCGGCGGTGCGCAGGTCGTCGGGAACGGCCGGGATCAGGCCCAGCCGGCCGGCCAGGCGGGCCAGAATCTGGGAAGCCTCCAGACAGTTGGGCGGCGGCGGCACAATGGGCCGGCGCAACTGCATGAACACTTCGGGAAAGGTGAGCGGAAAGAAGGTGGTATCCCACGCCTCATAAAAGGTGCGGCACGGCAGCACGTAGTGGGCCAGGCGGGCCGTCTCGCTCATCACGATGTCGTTGACCACCAGAAGGTCGAGGCGGCCGAAGGCTTTTTCATAGGCCGTGGTATCCGGATAGGCGCGCAGCGGGTTGCACACGCTCACCAGCACCGCGCGCAGCCGCTCGGGGTGGTCGGAGAGGATCTCTTCGGGCATGGCCGCGGGCGCGAACGAACCGGCCGCGGCCGGCGGCAGACCGGTGGTCAGGGTGCGCCAGATCTTGGGATTGCGCTCGTCGGCGTGAAAACCCATGGGCATCACCATGCCCGGGATGATGTTGCCGCCGCGTACGCCGAAGATGCCGCACACCGCGCCCAGCACGTTCATCAGGTAGGAGTTGAGGGCGCTGCGCCGCCCCATGAAGATGCCCAGGTCCGGGTGCACGCCCCAGCGCCGGGTGGCCAGCAGGCGGCAAAGGTGATGAACGTCTTCATATTCAAGTTCACAGACCTTCAGGGCCGCGCGCGCATCGAACCCCTCGAACCAGGGCCGTATCGTCTCCCATCCGACCACGTTTTCCTTTATATAGGCAATGTTCTCCCACCCTTCGGCCACGATGATGGCGATCATGGCCTTGATCAGCAGGGCGTCCGTGCCGGGCCGCACCGGAAGGTGCAGGTCGGCGATCTTGGCGGTTTCGCTGCGGCGCGGATCGATGACCACCAGCAGGCGATCGGGGTCTTTGCTGAATGCCTTGAGCACCAGGGGCGCCCGGGGCATCTGGTGGCTCTGCATGCCGTTCCAGCCCCAGGCCACCAGCATGTCGGCGCGATGTTCGTCCGGACCCCCCATGTAGTATTGCCGCCCGAACATGCGGCCCGCGACCCAGAAGAGGCCACTGAACTCCTGGCCCGCCGACGAGTAAAGGTACTGCGAGCCCATGGCCCGCAGCAGCGACACACCGAAAGCGGCCTCGGCATGGCCCCCCTGGCCGCTGGCGCCCATGTAGGCCAGGCAGCGCGGTCCGTGGCGGTCCACCAGCTCCCGCAGCCGGTCGGCGATCTCGTCGAGGGCCTGGTCCCAGGTGATAGGCTCGAAGCCGGCACCTTTGCGCTTGAGCGGTTCGGTGATGCGGTCGGCCGGGTATTGATGGTTGATCACATTGAGCCCCTTGCGGCAGACATATCCCTGGCTGCGCGGGTTCTCCTTGTCCGGCCGCACTTTGACCATGCGGTCGTTCTCCACCTGGATCTCCAGCCCGCAATTCTGGGCGCACAGGATGCATCCGGTCTTTTGCCAAGTGCTCATGGGGTTGCCTCTCCTGAAGTTTGAATCATCCTTGTACACTGTGGTCTTTCGCTGCTCAATCACGATTCATCTCAAGGAGACTTCTTGGGTAGCTTATTTTTCTTCTTTCGCTCCTCCTGCTCCTTCTTGTTGACCTTCTGTTTCTCATCTTTGCGCTTATCCTTCTTCCCACCTTTATCTCCCATATACGGCTCCTTTTTGAGCGTGAAAGGTGTCCCGTGAGGGTCTATCCCACAACGGATTTTCACCATTCAATGACTAAAGCATGCAAAATTGCCGCGACTGTTACGGACAGCAAATACAATCGGGGGAACTCAAACTGATCAAATGGATCAGCAGAAAGTCAGAACTTAGAATAGCATCACTTGATATAATGTCAATTTTTTGCGGATTGTGATTACTCGAGAATACCGATTTCGCTATAACGTATTGATTATATTGGTTATGTTACGCCAAAAAACTTGATGTGTAAAACATATAAAATCAAGTAGTTATAAAGCGGCGCCAAAAGAACTCGGTACTCTCAAGATTACATACCACTGTCCGAAACAGTTCCTGTAGACGAAAAACATGCTCACAATGCCGCTGTTCATCCACCACCGGGAGCGGCACGCCTTTAAGGGCTCACGTAAAAATAAGTTCGCATTTTAGGCGCCCGGATTTAGGCCGGGTTGGCCTGAAGCAGGGATGGATTAAATGTAAAGTTACTTTTGCGCGAGCTCTAAGCCCTACAACTGCCCCGATAGAATAAAGTCGAGACTTGACAGATTGAATAGGTCGTTTTAGACTGGTTTAAAACTAGTCTAAATTGATTTGAGAGGTTTATTATGGAAACCATTGGTGCATATGAAGCCAAAACACATTTACCCAAATTACTTGAGCGTGTAATCAAAGGCGAACGGATAATTATTACAAAACATGGTGTGCCAGTTGCCGTTCTTCAGCCGCCATTGTCCTTAAGAAAGACTGAAACAAGCAAGGTTATCGCTGAATTACGTAAATTTCGTGATAAACACACCCTTAAAGGTCTTTCAATTCGAGATATGATTGAAGAAGGAAGACGATAAATGAGCGATGATTTTGTTATTGACAATTCAGTGGTTATGACGTGGTGTTTTAAGGATGAAGACAGTCAATACACAGATTTAATATTAAATAAACTTGAAGGCGCCACCGCGTTCGTCCCATCAATTTGGCCTCTAGAAGTTACCAATGTGTTATTAGTGGCTGAGCGAAAAAAGCGTCTTGGTGAGGCGGATAGCACACGTTTCATTGCCCTGCTTACGGAGCTTCCGATAATTGTCGATCAAGAGTCACCTGAAAGGATGATTAAAGAAATTTTCGCATTAGCCCGTAAGCACAACCTTTCAAGCTACGATGCTTCATATTTGGATCTTGCAATGAGAAAAGGTTTGCCAATTGCCACGCTCGATAAAAATTTATTGGCGGCTGCAAAGCGAAGTAAGGTTCCAATATTAAAGAGTTAATGACAAAGATCGCCGAAGAACCGCCTGCACAAGGACCACAAAAGGCAGGCGACTGTAGCTTTTGCATATTCATCCTAATACTTTTCTTTGTCGAAGTCGCCGCCATATCGATCCGAGCACAAACTGACGCCAAAGCAACAACCAGCCATTTTTGACATCGCCCCTTGCCAAACCAGCTATTTTGGTTACCCCCAGTGTCAGGACAGTTGTCACCTCTAACGCCAGGGTACGTGGGCGCCGCCGAAGGACTCAATGCCGAAAGTCGCTGAGCTGAAAACAACGCCAGTTGGCTACCCGCGCCAGCATCGGCAGCCAAATTCAGGGGGCAAAATTCCGACCTACCCGACAGAGGACTTTTTGGCTTTTACGACTACCGACAAGCCGAAACCCGCTGATAAGATTTTGCTCACCCCTGCAGGCATGACACTTGACACCGTTCCTTATTTTGCATAATGCTGCCTCACTCATTTCGCGGCCCAATCTTATAAAAGGAGGTCATCGTGCCTGTTAAACTTGTTCAGCATCCTTTGATCCAGCACAAGCTTGGGTTGATGCGCATTCATGATATTACGACCAAAGATTTTCGTGATCTGGCTTCCGAAGTGGCCAGTCTGCTGACGTACGAGGCGACCAAGGATCTGCCCACGGAGAAGCGCACCATCATGGGGTGGGCCGGTCCGCTGGAAGTTGACCGCATCAAGGGCAAAAAAATTACGGTGGTGCCGATCCTCAGGGCCGGTATGGGCATGATGGACGGCGTTCTGCGCCTCATCCCATCCGCCAAGGTCAGTGTCGTCGGCTTGTACCGCAATGAAGATACGTTGAAGCCGGTGAAGTATTACGCCAAAATGGCCGGCGGAATGGAAGAACGGATCGCCTTGATCCTGGACCCCATGCTGGCCACGGGCGGCACTTTGGTGGCCACCATTGACCTGCTCAAAGCGGCCGGCTGCAAGACGATCAAAGGCATCTTTATCGTGGCGGCGCCGGAAGGCATTCGCCGACTCGCGGAGCGCCATCCGGATGTGGCGCTCTTTGTGGCGGCCATAGACGAGAAGCTCAATGATGTCGGCTACATTCTTCCGGGCCTGGGCGATGCCGGCGACAAGATCTTCGGCACGAAATAAGTTGGGTCGCATTGCTGCACCCCGTTGACAACCATTTTCCCATACTCGATCGGTTTCAGGAGGCCGCATGCCGCGTTCCGATACTCCCACCGACTATGATTTCAGGTTAAGAGACAGTTTGGTTGGCGCCCAAATGCTGTTCGTGGCCTTCGGCGCACTGGTTCTGGTGCCGCTGCTCACCGGTTTGGACCCCAATGTGGCGCTGTTTACCGCCGGCGTCGGCACATTGCTGTTTCAGGGATTGACCAAGCGCATGGTGCCCATTTTCCTGGCCTCCTCCTTTGCCTTCATCGCACCTATCATGTACGGCGTTCAGACATGGGGCATCCCCGGCACGATGTGCGGTCTAGTGGCGGCCGGTTTGTTTTATGTTCTGCTCAGCCTGGGCATCAAATTTTTCGGCAGCGGATTTCTGCACCGCCTGCTGCCGCCCGTCGTCGTTGGTCCGGTAATTATGGTCATCGGCTTGGTCCTGGCACCGGTTGCAGTACACATGGCCTTGGGTAAAACCGGTGACGGGGCTGTGGTGCTGGTGCCCGAAGGCAGGGCCCTGATCGTCTCCATGATCACCCTGGCAACCACGATATTGGTATCTCTGCTGGCCAAGGGGTTTTTACGCCTGATTCCGATTCTGGCCGGCATCGCCGCCGGTTATCTCGTTTCCATTCCCTTGGGTTTGATTGATCTGACGCCGATTTATCAGGCCGCCTGGTTTGCCATACCTGCATTTGTAATGCCCGCATGGAACCTGCAGGCGATCTTATTCATCGTTCCTGTTGCCATTGCACCGGCCATCGAACATTTCGGCGACGTTCTGGCCATCGGGCACGTCACCGGCAGGGATTACCTCAAAAATCCGGGCATTCACCGTACCATGATGGGTGACGGGCTGGCCACGACGATGGCGTCAATGCTCGGCGGGCCTCCCAACACCACCTACTCCGAGGTGACCGGCGCAGTCACCCTGACGCGCGTTTACAACCCGGCCATTATGACCTGGGCCGCCATATTCGCCATACTGCTGGCCTTCATCGGCAAAATCGGCGCCGCCCTGCAAACCATTCCGGTCCCGGTAATGGGCGGCATCATGCTGCTGCTTTTCGGGGCCATCACCGTGGTGGGGCTCAATTCACTGATGAAAGCCGGAGAGGATCTGACCCAACCGCGCAATCTGGCCATCATTGCCTTGATCCTGGTGTTTGGTATCGGCGGCATGTCGTTTGATACCGGAGAATTCGCTCTCAAGGGCATCGGCTTGGCGGGCATCGTCGGCGTGCTGCTCAATCTGGTGCTGCCGCGCAGCGAGAAGCCTTCCGACCGTTAAATACGTGCACCCTTATCATCGCACGCGTGCAGACAACGGCACACCCAACCACGGGGCGTTGGCGTTGTAGCGCCCGTGTCGGCGTTATTCCACGCCGCGCCCGCGGCTGTCCCCGCTGGAATTGTCCAATCTCAAAGCCCGCGGAGGGTCCTTTCCGTCGTTTGACGTCATCGGGGCGGCCTGCCGACGGCAGGCCCGGCCCCCGCAGCAACGGACGGTCCCCCTGGTAACGATATGATAATATGCGATTTCGAAGCCTGATGCCCGCCGGCCACCGAAGGGCCGCGGGACGGATGGCGTCCACTGGATGACTGTTGCGGAAACAATGAACCACCGGGAAAGAAAACCAGCGTCAAAACGGCAACGCGACAACCGGGGTTTCCCTATAACTTTAGGGGCTGCTTGTCAAGAAGCAACCGGGCATCGCTGCCGTTGGCGGCAAGGGCTTGAGCGGGGTGGCGACTTAGGATAAGTGTGTGGTTATGGACGTCTGCCCGATAGTGTTGACAAGGAGCTTTTGAGATGCCGGTTGCCCGCCTGACCGATCGCCTTCCGGATCATCGCCCGGCCATGGATGCGCTCCTGGCCGACACCCTGGCCCTGGACCTGGAGATCACCATGCGCGGCGGAGCCTTACGGCACATCGGCGCAACCTTTCGCGGCGAGACCTTCCAATGGGCGGGCCGCGCCGCGGCGGCCGGCAAGGCACTGGCGGACCTGGATCTGTTCGGCCGCCGTGCACGTTTTCTTCTGGGCCACAACCTGGTCAATCATGACCTGCCCTTTCTCCAGGCAGCGGCTCCGGGTCTCGAACTACTTGCCCGGCCGGTGATCGACACCCTCTTTCTTTCGCCCCTGGCTTTTCCCCGCAACCCCTACCACCGCCTGGTGAAAGACTACAAGCTGGTGCGTTCCGCCCTCAGCGATCCGCTGGAAGACGTGCGCCTGGCGCTGTCGGTGTTCGCCGACCAATGGGAGAGCCTGGGCCGCCAGGGGGTTGCATGCCCAGCCCTGCTCGCCTTCTACGCCCATTGCTTCCGGCAGAGCCGGTTCAACGGGTTCGGCGGACACGGGCTGGCGGCGGTGCTGGATTGTCTGGGTGCCCGGCCCCTGCCGGCGGACCCGCCGGTCCAGGCGCTGTTCGCGCAACTGGCCGGAGCCGACATCTGCCGCCACGGGATCGACCCGGCCTTCGCCGCCCTCGGCCAGGCGGCCGGGACCCCGGCAGCCGCCTACGCCCTGGCCTGGCTGCGGGTGGCGGGAACCAACTCCGTGCTACCGCCCTGGGTGCGGCGCCAGTTCCCCGCTGTGGTGCCCTTTCTCAAGGCGTTGCGCGAAACCCCCTGCGGCGATCCGGCATGCACCTGGTGCCGCGCCGCCCACGACCCCGACACCCAGTTGCAGCGCTTCTTCGGCTTCGATGCCTTCCGCCCCACGCCCGCGTCCCCCGACGGCCAAAGCCTCCAGCGCGCAGTGGTGCTCACCGGCATGCAGGAGAATCCCCTGCTGGCCATCCTGCCCACCGGCGGCGGTAAGTCGCTGTGCTACCAACTGCCGGCCCTGGTGCGCCATATGCGCCGGGGTCTGCTGACAGTGGTCTTCTCGCCCCTGCAGGCCCTGATGAAAGACCAGGTGGACAACCTGGTGGCCAACACCGGCACTCCCTTCGCGGCCGCCATCTACGGCCTGCTGACGCCGCCCGAGCGCGGCGAGGTGATCGAGCGCGTGCGCCTGGGCGACATTGCAGTGCTCTACATCTCCCCCGAGCAGTTGCGCAGCCGGTCGGTGCGCCGCGTACTCACCCAGCGTGAAATCGGCTGCTGGGTGTTCGACGAGGCCCACTGCCTCTCCAAATGGGGCCACGACTTCCGCCCGGACTACCTCTACGCCGGCCGTTTCATCCGCGAGTTAACCCGTGAACAGGACCTGACCCTGCCGCCCATCGCCTGTTTCACCGCCACCGCCAAACCGGACGTAATCGAAGAGATCGCAAACTACTTCCGCACCGAACTGCACCAGGAACTGCGCCTTTTTGAAGGCGGCGTGGAACGCGACAACCTCTCCTTCGATGTCATTCCGGTGGACGCTGCGGAAAAGCAGGAGCAGACGTACGCCCTGATCCGGCAGCACCTGGGCGACAGCGGACCGGGCAGCGCCATCGTCTACACTGCCACCCAGAAGGGTGCCGAAACGGTGCGCGATTACCTGGTCCACAAGGGCCTGCTGGCCGAGGCCTTCCACGGCGGCCTGCAACCCCATGAAAAACGCCGGATTATCGAAGCCTTCGTGGCCGGTGAGATCGCAGTGATCTGCGCCACCAACGCCTTCGGCATGGGCATCGATAAAAGCGACATCCGCCTGGTGCTGCACTACGAAATCCCCGGTTCCCTGGAAAACTACCTGCAGGAAGCCGGCCGCGCCGGCCGGGACCGGCAGCCGGCCCACTGCATTCTGTTCTACAATCCGGCTGACCCCGAAACCCAATTCAAACTTGGGGCCTATTCCGAAATCCAGCGCGATGAAATCCAGCGCATCCTGCGCTGCCTCAAGCGCAGCAAACGCAACCGGGACAACGAGATCGTCATCACCACCGGCGAGCTGCTACGCGATGAAGAGCTGGCCCAAGTGTTCGACAAGGAGGATCGCGGCGCCGACACCAAGGTGCGCACCGCCGTTTCGTGGCTGGAGCGGGCCGACTTCCTGGAACGCAACCAGAACCTGACCCAGGTGTTCCAGGGCAAGCCGCTGATCAAGCACCTGGCCGATGCCGACCCCATCATCGACCGCCTCAATCTCTCCCCGGACATGCAAGCCCTGTGGCGCGGGATCCTGGCCGTACTCTTCAACACGCCCGCCGACCAGAGCCTCAGCGCCGACGACATCGCCGAACAGCTCCACGGCGACGCCGGGCGTCTGCGCACCCTGGAGCGCATCACCGGCCTGACTCCGGCCCAGGTGGTGATCCACGCCATGCACGAGATGGCCACCGCCCGGTTGCTGGACAAGGGCATGGGGTTGACCGCCTTTATCCACTGCGCCGGCCGCAAAGCCGCCACCCGGTTGCTGGCGACGGTGGCCGACCTGGAAACGCGTCTGATCCAACAGATGCAGGAGGAAGCACCCGACGCCGACGCTGAAACCGAAACCGGCGCCTGGCAGGAGTTGGACATCAGTCGGCTCAACCAGCGGCTCACCGGCGACGGCCATGAAAGCAACCCTGTCACCCTGCGTCTGCTGATCAAAGGGCTGGCCCGCGACGGTCAGGGATTGGCCGGCTCCCACGGCAGCATCGACCTGCAACACATCGGCCGCAGCCGCTACCGGGTAGCCCTGCGCCGCGGCTGGAGCGCCCTGTCCGAAACCGCCACCCTGCGCCGCGACGTGGCCGAACTGATCGTCCGGGTGCTGACCGAAAAATCCCAACAGGCCCTCGCCAAAGCAGGCCGGAGCACCACCACCGAAGTACTGATTGACTTCACCGCGGCCGAACTGGAAGCCGCCATCCGCCACGACCTGCTGCTGCACACCAAGGTCCAGAAACCCCTGGCGGCCATCGACCGGGCGCTGATGTTCCTGCACGAGCACAAAATCATCACCCTGCAGCAAGGTCTCACCGTCTTCCGCCAGGCCATGACCATCCGGCTCAACCCCCACGAACGGCGGCGCCAGTACACCGGCGGCGATTTCAAGCCCCTGGCCATGCACTACCGCGAGCGGCGCTTCCAGGTACACGTCATCGTGGAGTACGCCACCCTGGCCATGGCACAACTGGCCCGCGCCCTTACCCTGGTGCTGGATTACTTCGCCCTGCCCAGGGACGGCTTTGTCCGCAAGTACTTCGCCGACCGTGAAACGCTGCTCGAACGGGCCACCAGCGCCGACGCCTACCGCCAGATCGTCGACCACCTGGACAACCCCCGCCAGATCGCCGTGGTGGGTGCCCCGATCAGCGCCAGCCGGCTGATCCTGGCCGGCCCCGGCGCCGGCAAAACCCGCGTCGTCGTCCACCGCTGCGCCTACCTGCTGCGGGTCGAACGCATCCCGGCCCGGCGCATCCTGGTCATGTGCTTCAACCACAATGCCGCCGTGGCCCTGCGCAAGCGCCTGACCGCCCTGGTGGGCCGGGACGCCCGGGGCGTCATGGTGGCCACCTATCATGGCGCCGCCATGCGCCTGGCCGGCATCTCCCCGCGGGAACTCATGGAGGGCCGTCCGGCGGCCTCGATGGACTTCGACCGCCTGATCCGCGACGCAGTCGCCCTGCTCAAAGGTGAAAAGGAAGTCCCCGGCCTGGACCCTGATGAACTGCGCGACCATCTGCTCCAGGGCTTCAGCCACATCCTGGTGGACGAATACCAGGACATCGACCAGGATCAGTTCGAACTGGTCTCCGCCATCGCCGGCCGCACCCTGGAAGAAGGCAACGGCCGACTGGCCATCCTCGCCGTGGGTGACGACGACCAGAACATCTACGCCTTCCGGGGCGCCAACATCGCCTTTATACAACGCTTCCAGCAAGACTACCGCTGCAAGACGGCGCACCTGGTGGAGAACTACCGTTCCAGCACCCACATCATCCAGGCCGCCAACCAACTCATCGCCCGCAACCGCGACCGCATGAAAACCGACCACCCCATCCAGATCGACCGCCGCCGCCGCACCGACCCGCCCGGCGGCCCCTGGACCCGGCGCGACCCCGTCGCCCAGGGCCGCGTCCAACGCCTGCGCGTCCCTACCCCCGGCCATCAGGCCGCCGCCGTCCTCCAAGAAATCCAGCGCCTGCGCACCCTGCACCCCGCTGCAACGTGGGACCACTTCGCCATCCTGGCCCGTACCAAAACCACCCTTAACACCCTGCGCGCCCACCTGGAGCGCCACCATGTCCCCCTGCGCCGCACCTTGGAAACCGGCCTGCCCCTGCACCGCATCCGTGAAGTGCACACCTTCCTCAGTCGCCTCAAGGCCATCGAACCCGAAATCCGCCGCGCCTCGGCCCTGGCCGCGCACCTGCCCGCACCGCCCCCCGACGGCCCGGCCACCCCCTGGGCCGAACTGCTGGCCGACCTGCTGGCCCTCTATCAGGAAGAGAGCGCCGACGCCGAGCAGCCCGTCGGCCGCTGCATCGACTGGCTCTACGATGCCCTGGCCGAACAACGCCGCGAAAAAGCCCTCGGCCGCGGCCTCTTTCTGAGTACCGTCCACGGCGCCAAAGGCCTGGAGTTCGACCACGTCTTCATCCCGGATGGCGACTGGCACCACCCGCCCGCCCGCGCCAAACAGGAAGAAGAACGCCGGCTGCTCTACGTCGGCATGACGCGTGCCAAAGAGACCCTCTGTCTCATGGAAACCGCCACGCAGCCCAATCCCTACATCGCCGACCTGCAAGGGAATTGGATGATCCGAAGGGTAGCGTCCCCAGATTCCCGGAACAGCCCCACAGGTATCCACCGCCAATACACCCTGCTCTCCCTGTCCGACCTCTACCTGGGCCATGCCGGACGCTTCGCCGCCGACCATCCCATCCATCGTCGCCTCGCGCATCTCAACGCCGGCAACACCCTGCACCTGACCGCCACCGGCGCCGGCATCGACCTGGAAACCCCGGATGGTCATTGCGTGGCTAAAATGTCCAAAGAGGGCAGCGCCAAATGGGCCGAGTACCTGCCGACCATCCGCGAAGCCCGCATCATCGGCATGGTGCGCTGGTGTGCCGACGACGGACATCCGGATTACCGCCACTACTGCAAGGTGTCGGAATGGGAAGTGCCGCTGGTGGAATTGATCGTTGAGACAGAATGTTGAACCGCCCCCGGCACAGGTCCCCGCAGCAGCACAAGACCACAGGACAACCGCATTCGGAATGCAGGATGCGATCCACCACCCGGTGGGGGCAGGCTTCCAGCCGCGATCGCGCGCGCACGTGGCAGCGAGCCCGCACGATGGCGGCTGGAAGCCACTCCCACGATCAGTGGCACCCCCGGTTGGATGATCCAAATGCGGATGCCCCCCACAATGCCCTGATAGCGATTGTCAATCACCCCCAGCCTTTATATATTTCCCATAACGCTGGAACACCCGCCGGGGCGCCAGCGAGTGCAATTTGGTGGCGTGCTGGCAGTCGTACCAAGGCAATCAATAGAATAAAGGAAACGTTTGGAAATGCAATGGAGTCCCGAGGCGGAAGCCGCCATCAAGAAAGTTCCTTTTTTTGTGAGGAAACGGGTCAGGGCGCGCGTGGAGGAGGAAGCCCACAAAGCCGGGGTCACGTCGATCACCCTTGCGGAAGTCAAGGCCACGCAGCAACGCTATCTCAGCGGCATGGCCGCCGACGTCAAAGGGTATCGGTTCGAGACCTGTTTCGGCCCCTCCGGTTGTCCCAATCGCATCGATACCGGCGAAGATCTGGCCGGACGCATCGAGACGCTTCTGGAGGAGGCCGATCTTTTGACGTTGCTGCGCGAACGGGTGGGCCCCGATCTCAAATTCCACCATGAAGTGCGGGTGACCCTCGCGGACTGCCCCAATGCCTGTTCCCAGCCTCAGATAAAGGATATCGGTATCATCGCCGCCTGCCGGCCACGGCTTGGGCCGGCGGAATGCACGGGATGCGAGGCCTGCGTGCAAGCCTGCCAGGAAGAAGCGGTGTACCTCGATCCGGCCGGTCCGCAGCCGCAGATCGATTTGTCTCGTTGCTGCGATTGCGGTCAATGCATGCAGGCATGTCCCACCGGAACCCTGGCCGAGGGCGCCAAAGGATACCGGGTGCAACTGGGCGGCAAGTTGGGCCGGCATCCCCAATTGGCCCGGGAGCTACCCGGTATTTATGACGGGGAGACGGTGCTGGAGATTATCCGGTTGTGCCTGGCCATCTATCGCGAGCGCAGCCGGCGGGGCGAACGCCTTGGCGCATTGCTCACTGCGGCCGATTTCGAGGCGTTGGGTCGGCGGTTTCATGGTCGGCAGACACGCTAAAACGATTGTGTGTATCGATGATCATGTTGGCCGCCTGCGGCTCCGGTGGGGGCAGTCCAGCCGATACCGGAGCCGATACCGTGTCCGGGGAGGATACTCCCCCGGTACCGGCGCCGGGACCGTGTCCGGGGAAGCTGTGGCCATGGCTATGGAAATGCCTGGAACCGCCTCGGGAGGGGGATGGCTATTTTTCCGTCCTCGGATCACACATACAGTTTGTTGATCGCTGCCTGGTAACTCTCGATTACCACCCCGCGTTTGAGCTTGAGTGTCTGCGTGAGCATGTTGTTTTCAACCGAAAAGTCGTTTTTCAGGAAAATGAACTTCTTGGGCACCTCGTATCCGCCGAAGGTCTTTTGCAAGTGCTCGGTAATGTCACGCGCCATCATAGCGGTGAACATTTTATTCGCGACAAGGTCTGCCGGCTGTGCGGAAACGCCATTTTCCGCAGCCC
>JAGTVD010000408.1 GCA_018224505.1 Desulfatitalea sp.
GATAAGGGAAAATTGACCAGCAGCATGCCGAAACTGATCGGCACCAGCAGCAGTGGCTCATATTTTTTGGCAATCCCCAGATAGAGCAGGAAGAGCGCGATCACCATCATGATCAGACTGGGCAGGTTGAGGTTGGCGAAACCGGTGGCGGTGAAGAAATAGAAAAATTTATCCATGCGTATCCGTTCCCTTTATGCTTGTTTCCAGGCAAAGCGGCCATTGTCCGCAGGCACCAGAATGCCGGCCTCTCTCAGCCGGTTGATGGTCAGGTGGGGATGGGGAAACTGGTTTGCCGCGGCGCTTTTGTAGAGTTCCGCCAGAGTGAACGGCTCCTCCAGCTGATCAATCAGGGGGGCCCAAATCGCCGCCACCGCGTTGATGTCGTCCGGGCATACAGCCGGGTGGGGCAAAAGTGTGCTGTCGGCAGTAGCGGTTTGGGGTGCCGTTGGCACTGTCGATGCGTCGCCGTCTTGAAACAGCGTTTTACGTTTCTCCCACACCTCCAAAAAGTTATGGAGCTGGGAGATCAAAATGGACAGAATGATTAAGGAAGCAAAGACGATCGTGACGCCCAAGGCCGCCATTTGCCAACCCCGGGCTTCCGTGATAGCTTCTAAACCATACATAGGGCCACCTCCGCGAATAGCACTGCACGATTCATGTGGTCCGATGGCCTTATAGATCTCAATGCCACCGCATGAGGGCTAAATATCGTCCAAATACCGAAAGGAAGTCAATAAAAAAGGCGCCTGCCATATCACGTGTGCCCATCATGAATGCGAAACCAAAAGATAGTGCGTTGTCACTTTTCAGACGGTGTGGAGGTTGATTAACCCATGGGAATGTCAATACAACCGGGGTACACACCGGGTGCCCTTGGCCGGGTGGTTGAGTTGCACGGCACCTACTACGGGCTGCAGTGGGGCTTCGGCGTTTTTTTCGAAGCCAAGGTGGCGGTGGAGATGGCGGCGTTTCTCAACCGCTTCGACGAGGGTCGCGATGGTTTTTGGACCGCGATGGATTCGGGGCGCGTTGAGGGCGCCATTGTCATCGATGGCCTCCATGGGCGCGACCAGGGCGCCCACCTGCGGTGGTTCATTGTTTCCGAAGCTTCGAGGGGTAGCGGGGTGGGCGGACGACTGATCCGATCGGCCATGACCTTCTGCCGTGCCAGGGGCTATCAAAGGGTCTATTTGTGGACCTTCCAAGGTTTGGATGCGGCCCGCCATTTATACGAAAAGGAGGGTTTCACGCTGGTGGAGTCCCGTTCCGGTAAGCAGTGGGGCGTCGAGGTGCTGGAACAGCGCTTTGAGTGTTGGTTGAGCGCGGTCGGTTGAGATGTTGAGCGGTTGGACGGTTGGACGGTTGTTCGGTTGTTCGGTTGGACGGTTGGACGGTTGTTCGGTTGGACGGTTGGACGGTTGAACGGTTATTCGGTTGTTCGGTTGAACAGTTGGGCGGTTGGTTTTAAAACACCATTGCTGACGCACCGTCCCGGCCCCGGCATCAACAACATGTCAATACCGAAAAGTTTGACCGGCCCTGCTGCAGCCCTCCGAGATCCAGTTGCGGTCGCGGCGATAGTATGCTAATTACTCCGCATATTTCGATCATGTCGAACAATTGATCGGGGCACCATCGGCCTGCAACACAGCGGATCAGTCCGTACACCACTCAACCGGACAACCGAACAACCCAACAACCGAATAACCGAATAACCGAACAACCGTTCAACCGTCCAACCGAATAACCGTTCAACCGAACAACCAACCCACAACCAACGACCTAACCCATGGCATCTGCAAAAACCGACCCGCATGCATCCGGTACCGCGCGCATAGGGCTTTATTCGTCCTTGCTGCCCCTGGGGCTTTTGATCGGACTGTTCTATTGCTGGCCCGCGGTGGCCGCCGGCAAAGTGATCAGTGTGTCGTACCCGTGGATGCCGAGCCTGGACCTCTACCTGAGCTTCCGGCTGGACGGGTTGAGTCTGTTGTTCGGGTTGATCATCTGCGGCGCCGGTGTATTGGTGACCCTCTACTCCGCCGGATATATGGCCGGTCACCCGCAAACCGGACGCTATTTCTTCTTTTTGCACAGCTTCATGCTCTCCATGCTGGGCATCGTCACGGCGGACAACCTGCTGCTGCTTTTCGTCTGCTGGGAGGGCACCACCGTCTTCTCCTACCTGCTCATCGGCTTCGACCACGAATCGGGCAAGGCGCGCGACAATGCCCGCCAGGCCCTGTTGGTCACCGGCGCCGGGGGATTGGCTCTGCTGATCGGTATTTTGCTGCTCAAGCTGGCCGGGGGCTCTTATACCATCAGCCACTGGATGGACGGAGGCGGCACGATCCGAGCCCATTCACTCTATCCCTTCATCCTGATCACGGTACTACTAGGGGCCTTCACCAAGTCCGCCCAGTTTCCGTTTCACTTCTGGCTGCCCAATGCCATGAGCGCCCCGACGCCCATCAGCGCTTTTCTGCATGCCGCCACCATGGTCAAGGCGGGTATATACTTGCTGATGCGCTTTCACCCCCTGCTGGGTGGTACGACGGCTTGGATGTGCACCCTGGTGATCGTGGGAGGTCTTACGGCGGTCTGGAGCGCACTGCAGGCATTCGGGCCGCTGGACCTGAAGCGCGTGCTGGCCTTTACCACTACCATGGCTTTGGGGATGATGACCATGTTCCTCGGTGGCCAGAGCGCGCCGGTGCTTACCGCGGCGGCGACCTTTCTGCTGGTGCATGCGCTGTACAAGGCCGCGCTGTTCCTGGCGGTGGGCATCATCGATCATGAAACCGGCACCCGCCAGTTGGATCGCCTGGGCGGGTTGGGACGCGGCATGCCGCTGACCGCCCTGGCCGTTGCGGCGGCCGCGTGCTCCATGGCCGGTTTTCCGCTATTTTTCGGATTCATCGGCAAGGAGATCATGTATGCGGGCGCCCTGGCCGAGGATATGTTTCCCCAGTTCGCCACCGTGGCGGCGGTGTTGGCCAATGCCCTGATGACCGCCGTGGCCGCTGTGGTGCTCCTGGGGCCCTTTGCGGGCCGGAGGCCGTCAGCGCTGCCGGCCGTGCACGACCCGTCCTGGACCATGTGGCTGGGGCCGGTGATCCTGGGCATGCTGGGGATCGTGTTCGGTGTCAATCCCGAATGGGTCTCCGCCTATATCATCCAGCCTGCGGTCTGGGCCTTCCATCCGGCCCGGGAAGAGGTGCTGCTTACCCTCTTTCACGGATTTAACATGCCCTTGTTGCTCAGCGCGGTGACGCTCAGCCTGGGAGCACTTTTTTATGGGGTACGGCGGCCCCTGGGCCGCATGATCACCTCGATCGCCGAACGGCTGCCGCTGAGCGCCGGTGGCAGCTACGACACCGGCCTGTACTGGTTCCTCAAAGGGGCTAAAGGCATCACCCGGCGTCTGCAGAACGGTTCCCTGCACAGCTACATGACCATCATTCTGCTGGTCCTGGTGGCAGCGGTCGCCTGGCCGTGGATGCAGCGAGGGGTGTTGACCCATCCCTGGCCGAACTTGGGGGATCATTTTGCCGCCATCGGCGTGGTCCTTGTGATCGGTGCCGCAACGCTCGTGGTGCTGGCGGCCAAAAACCGACTGATGGCCATTGGCGGCCTGGGCGCTGTGGGTACCGGGGTGGCCTTGATTTTTCTGATGTTCGGGGCGCCGGATATTGCTTTGACCCAACTGCTGATCGAGACATTGACGCTCATCATCGTTTCCCTGGTGCTGCTGCGGCTGCCACCTCTGGAGGCGGCCAAAAAGCGGCGCGCCTATCGCCGCGTCATGGACGGTGCGCTTGCTTTGGGGGCCGGATGGGTGATGGCATCGCTGCTGATGGGAGTCCTGCAACACCCCCTGGACCGCAGTCTGACCGCATTTTTCGAGGGACACAGTTATCTGGCCGCCCATGGCCGCAACATCGTCAACGTCATTCTGGTGGATTTCCGGGCACTCGATACTTTTGGTGAGATTACTGTGGTGGTGTTGGCTGCCTGGGCCGGTGTGGCTTTGATTCGCAAGACCAAGGAGCCTTCCTGATGCGGTCGGTCATCCTAAAAACCGCCACCCGCCTGATGGTGGGTTTGATCCTGATCTTCGCCTTCTACCTGCTGCTGCGCGGGCACCATGAGCCTGGCGGCGGATTTGCCGCCGCCCTGGTGGCCGGCACCGGTTTCGCGCTGTTCGCCATCGCCGAGGGACCGGCCAAGGTGCGCACCGCTGTCCGGCTGCGGCCGACGCTCATCGGCATGCCCGGCCTGGCTGTGGCCGCGCTCTCCGGGCTGCCGGCCGTTTTCGCGGGCAAGCCCTTTCTGACAGGCATTTGGTGGACCCTGGGCGATCCCGGAAGCGGGCAACTGACCATCGGCACCCCCCTGTTCTTTGACATCGGTGTCTTTCTCGCGGTGCTGGGGGCCATTCTGTCCATCATCCTGGGCCTGGAGGAGCACTGACATGGAAGGGGTATTGGCGCTCCTGGTGGGCTTGGTCTTCGCTGCCGCCATCTATTTGATGCTCTCGGGCGTGCTGGTCAGGTTTGTATTCGGCTTCGCCCTGGCCAGCAATGCCGTCAACCTGCTGATCTTCACCGCCGGCCGCCTGGCGCACGATCGGCCGCCGCTGATCTCCGTCGGGCAGGAGGTCCTGTCCGAACCAGCGGCCAACGCATTGCCCCAGGCCTTGATCCTGACAGCCATCGTCATCGGGTTTGCCATGCTCACCTTTCTGCTGGTGCTGCTCTACCGGACTTACGCGGAAACCGGCACCCTGAATGCCGATGATCCCCGACTGATGGACGAAATGCAGGAAGATGACACCCGCGGGACCCATCCGCCGGAAAGAGGGGCGGCATGAGCATGCTTCTGGTGTGGCCCATTCTGCTGCCCATGCTCACTGCCATCACCACGGTGCTGTGTCGGGCCAAGGTCGGCGCCGCCCATTGGATGGCCCTGGTCGGCGCCGCGTTGCACCTGTCCGCCGCCGTGGCCCTGCTGGCGGCGGTCATCGAAGGGCAGATCCTCGTGGCCCACATGGGCAACTGGCCGGCGCCTTTCGGCATCGTCCTGGTGGCCGATTACTTCAGTGCGGTGATGGTTCTGATTACCGCCGTCATCCACAGTGCGGTGATGGTCTACTCCCGGAGCGACATTGAATCGGACCTGGTGCGGGCCGGTTACTATGTGTTCATGCAGATCCTGGCGGGTGCTGTGTGCGGCGCTTTTCTCACCGGCGACCTCTTCAATCTCTATGTGTGGTTCGAAGTGATGCTGATGGCCTCCTTCGGCCTGCTGGTAATGGGCCGGCGGGTCTCCCAGCTGACCGGCGGGATTAAATATGTCACGCTCAATCTGGTGTCCACCTTGCTGTTCCTGGCCGCCATCGGTCTGATCTATGGCATGACAGGTACTTTGAACATGGCCGATCTGCACGCCAAGGTGGCCCTGGTGCCACAACCGGCGCTGGTCACCGCGGCGGCCATGCTGCTGATGGTGGCCTTCGGCATCAAGGCGGCCCTGTTTCCCCTCTTTTTCTGGCTGCCGGCGTCCTATCCCACCCTGCCGGCGGCGGTGGCGGCCTTCTTCTCCGGGCTGTTGAGCAAGGTGGGGGTCTATGCCATGATCCGCATGTTCACTCTGGTGTTCACCACCGATACCGGCGTGACCCACCACGCCATCCTTTTCGGGGTGGCGGGGTTCACCATGCTCTTCGGCGTGGTCAGCGCCGCGGCCCAGATGGAGATGCGCCGCATTCTCTCATTTCACATCATCAGCCAGATCGGCTACATGATTCTGGGCCTTTCCCTGCTCACCCCCCTGGCCCTGGCCGGTGCTATCATCTACCTGCTGCACAACATCCTGGCCAAAGCCAACCTCTTTCTGGCCAGCGGTCTGGTGCGCCAGGCCACCGGTTCCTTCCACCTGGAGCGGGCCGGCGGGCTCTATAAAAACAATGGATGGGTGAGTATCGGCTTCCTGGTATCGGCCCTGGCCCTGGCCGGCATGCCGCCGCTCTCAGGCTTTTGGGCCAAGTTGCTGGTGATCCGGGCCACCCTGGAGAGCCATCATTACGCCATGGCCATCCTGGCCGCCGTTGTGGGGTTGCTGACCCTGTTTTCGATGATCAAAATATGGGCCGAAGTGTTCTGGAAGCCGGCACCGGCGCCGAAGGACCCGGGTGGTAAGGCTTCGGTCGGCGGTCAGGTTTCGGCCTGGATGTTGGCACCGGTATTGGTCCTGGCGGGTATCACCCTCGTGCTGGGCCTGTGTATGGAGCCGGTGATCCGTTTCGCGGAAATTGCCGCCGGGCAATTGCTCGATCCCCGGGCTTATGTGACAGCCGTATTG
Organism: Desulfatitalea sp.; assembly: GCA_018224505.1. GTDB lineage: Bacteria > Desulfobacterota > Desulfobacteria > Desulfobacterales > Desulfosarcinaceae > Desulfatitalea. The sequence goes on from JAGTVD010000408.1 coordinate 6,367, forward strand.
GGAGGCACGCCATGAATCTGTTCATCCTCAACATCGCCTTTGCGGCGGTTTTTGTCACCCTGTTGGGCGGCGGACGTTTTGGTGAATTCTTCTTCGGTTTCATTCTGGGATACGCCGCCCTGTGGGTCACCAAACCGCTTTACCCGGAAACCCGCTACTTTCAGAAGTTTCCCAAGGCCTTGAATCTAACGCTCTATTTTCTCAAAGAACTGGCCGTTTCCAACTTGAAGGTACTGTGGGATGTGGTCACCCCCAAGCACATCAATCGTCCTGGCATCATCGGGGTTCCCCTGGATGCCCGCAGCGATCTGGAGATCTTTCTGGTGGCCAATCTGCTTTCACTGACCCCGGGAACCCTGAGTGTCGATGTGTCCGAGGACCGTAAAACCCTATTCGTCCATGTCATGTTTCTGGAAGATGTGGAAGAAGCCCGCGCGGCCATCAAGTCAGGGCTCGAGCGGCGCGTGTTGGAGGTGACGCGGTGATGATCTCGCCCCGGGATTTTCTGACCCTGAGCATTTATATCGCCTTGGGAGTATTGCTGATCAGTATGGCCCTGGTGATGTGGCGCCTGGCCCGGGGGCCCAATGCCGCCGACCGCGTGGTGGCCATGGATCTGTTAACTGTGCTGGTGCTCGCTTTCGTCGCGGCCTTTGCCATCTATGCCAGGGAGACCACCTACCTGGACGTGGCCATTGCCTATGCCTGCATCGCCTTTTTGGGCACCATCGCCATGGCCCGCTTTCTGCTGCGGGCCTATCACCAGATGTGGTGTTATGAGCGGGAAGGAAAACTGGATGAGTGAATATATCGCCGGCATTCTGATATTGACCGGCAGCGGTTTTTGTTTCGTGGCCGCTTTAGGCATCGTACGTCTGCCGGACACCCTTACGCGCATGCACGCCGCCACCAAGGCGGGCACCTTGGGAGTCGGCCTGTTGATCATCGGCGTGGCCGTTTTCTACCAGGAACTGGGTGTTACCCTGCGGGCCGTGACGATCATTTTATTGCTGGTGCTGACGGCCCCGGTGGCCGCTCACCTCATCGGCCGGGCCTCCTATGAAAGTGGTGTGCCGCTCTCCAAGCGCACCTGGATCGACGAGCTGGAAGCCTATGAAAATGAAAAACGCGCCAGTGAGCAGTACTGCAAGCCGGGGGAGTGGTAACCCCAATGTTGCAAAGGCCGGAGCACTTCATATCCGGCGTTGCCAAGGGCTTGCAGTAGATTTACTATGGCGGCACCCTAATCGCCTTGGTTCTGGCGCCCTCCGGCTTTTTCAACATTGAGGTAAAGCAAGAGTCAGTTCAAACTGGGCGGGCGGATCAACGTCTCCCAGGTCAATCCTTCGGCCAATGCCAAGCCTACGGCGTTCTTGCGGATCCACAACAAGTAGCAACGCTTGAATCCAGGATGGGTGAATCCGATGGTTTCCCCCAAACAGCTCAAGTCCTGTTGAATACGCCAGTACAATTGCACAGAGCACCCCCTTTTCTTTGCCGATCGATTCCGCAGATGCGAGGTGCCCCGCGGCGCCCAAAAAGAAAACCCGGATCGAATGCCTTCGATCCGGGATGTCCCTTTTTACCACGGATATGACTTGGGGCGGGGGCGGTCTCCTCGCGGCCATTGCCCTTGGCATCCAGGCAGGTCTTCTGACTTTCGGATCATTCGATCAGCCGCGCCTTCCCGGCGGTGTTGTCGCCAGTGGCATGCATGCGGCCGTCGTCCCCGATCACAGCGGCGGGCCCATCCCCGATTCCCACGGGGTTCCCTGTTCGGCTCTATTAAGGGCTCGCGCTAAAATAACTTCACATTTTATCCAATCCGGCCCAAATCCGGGCGCCTAAAATGCGAACTTAGTTTTGCGCGAGCCTGAAGAGCACATGGACACCAAACCACCTTAGCCCAATTCAAGCTAAAGTCAAGGGGATTGCACAGCAGGGCAGGGCGATCGCTTGTCATTATTTGCATGGTACATTTACCGGGCAGCTGACCCGCCGCCATTTTGCATGACAGGCGGTGCTCCGCCAGCGGGGGTGGGGCGCTGCGTGCACCGCGCCTCCCCCGCTACC
>JAGTVD010000409.1 GCA_018224505.1 Desulfatitalea sp.
CGCGCTTGGGGGTGTGCGCAGGGTTGTTCGGCCCGCACTGTCTGAACGCAGTGAGTTTTGCGGGCCAACCTGGAGCACACCCCTTAGCGCCACTTGAACCCCGTTGCGTGCAGCGGCACACCCCCGCTGCCGGGTGCACCGGCTTAACTCCTACAACGGCACGCCGCGCCATCGCTTTGGCGCAAATGCATCAACCCGTGCGCACACGCGAATAAACTTGACAAAACCATCGTTCCCCGTTAAGGATACGCCTTTGAATCACGATGCATGCAACTATGCCCAAAGGTGGTCCTACCTACTGAAATCAATATAAAACCGAAAGGAGATCAACTGATGTCAAAACTCATTCCCCCCCATGGCGGCAAAGGATTGACCATTTGCCTGCTGGAAGGCGCGGCCCTGGAAGCTGAAAAGAAAAAAGCGGCCGGTCTCAAAAAGGTCACCATTTCCCCGCGAGTAAAGGGTGACCTGATCATGATCGGTATCGGCGGCTTCAGCCCCCTGGCCGGCTTCATGACCAAGGCCGACTGGAAAAGCGTATGTGAAAAATACCTGCTGGCCGACGGCACCTTCTGGCCGGTGCCGGTGACCCTGGATGTGAGCAAAGATGACGCCGCCGCCATCAAGGAAGGCGAGGAGATCGCGCTGTACGACCCCGAGGGCGATGAAATCATGGCCACCATGAAGGTCACCGAGAAATTCGAGATGACCGCGGCCGACAAGAAGTGGGAATGCGAAAAGATCTTCATGGGCGAGGGCACCCCGACCGCCGATGAGTTCTGGAAGATCGCGGAAGATGATCACCCCGGCGTGCAGATGGTGATGCAGCAGAAAGAGATCAACCTGGCCGGTCCTGTGAAGGTGCTCAGCGAAGGCGAATACCCCACCCGCTACAAAGGGGTTTACCATCGCCCGGCCGAATCGCGTAAGATTTTCGATGAGCGCGGCTGGGGTGAGGTGGCTGCGTTGCAGCTGCGCAATCCCATGCACCGCTCCCATGAGTATCTGTGCAAGATCGCCGTGGAAGTGTGCGACGGTGTCTACATCCATTCCCTGGTCGGCAATCTGAAACCCGGTGACATCCCGGCCTCGGTACGTGTTAAATGCATCGATGCCCTGGTGAAACATTATTTTGTGGATAAGAACGTGGTTCAGGGCGGATACCCGCTGGATATGCGCTATGCCGGTCCCCGTGAAGGTTTGCTGCACGCCACTTTCCGCCAGAACTACGGTTGCTCCAAGATGATCATCGGCCGCGACCATGCCGGGGTGGGCGATTTTTATGGCATGTTCGAAGCCCAGACCATTTTCGACAAAATCCCGGCACCCGCCGAAGATGGCAAAGCGCTCAAGTGCATGCCGCTGAAGATCGACTGGACCTTCTACTGCCACAAGTGTGACGGTATGGCCTCCCTGCGCACCTGCCCGCATGCCAAGGAAGACCGCGTGATGCTCTCCGGCACCATGCTGCGCAAGCTGCTCAGCGAAGGCGGCAACCTGCCCGATCACTTCGGTCGTGATGAAGTGGTCGCCATCCTGCGCGAGTACTATGAAGGTTTGACCGAGAAGGTCGCCATCAAGACCCATAAGGCTGCCACAGGCGAGTAGTTTTACGCCGCTGTCGGCCTTATAATAAATAGAACAAAAAAGAGGAGGGCGCAAGCCCTCCTCTTTTTTGTTCCAAGGTCTCTGCAAATGAGAAGGTCGCCGCCGGTCTTTGGCGGCGCCCTTCTCATTTCGATGCGTTACTTGCGGCCCGAGTACTCCACGTACGTCATGGCCACGGTGCGATAAACCAGGTGGGCCAGTTTGGAGAACGGGGTGTAGGCGAACAGGTACCAGACAAACATCAAGTGCACGAAGTACACAAAGTAGGAGACCCCCGCCAATCCGCCCAGGCGGGTCAGCTGGGCCAGCATGCCGGTGACGCCCAGGCCGAACACCAGGCCCAGCAACCACCAGTCTTTATAACTGCTGACCTGATCTTTTTTGGACAGGCGCTGGATGATCATCATGCCGGAGCCGATGATCAGAGCGATGCCGCCGACGTTGGCCAGCCATTTGACCGGGTTGAGCTGGGAATAGGGGCCATGCTGACCGAAGATGTACAGGGCGACGAAAAAGATGTTGGTGACGATGAACAGGGCGATGAAGCTGAACAGCACCATCATGTGCGGGGTGGCCCGCTCCTTGTTTTCGCCGCATTCGTTGAACTTTTTGTGCTGGAGGATGGTGGGCACCACCTTGATCAATGCCTGTACAATGCCGGCCGGATCGATTTTTTCCTTGGTGGTCTTGCCTTCCAGGAGGGCATTGGCGTGCATGTCGGCCACAAACCGTTTCAATCCCAGGGCAAACACGGCGATGGCAAAGAAAAAGGTGGGGATAAAAATGATATCCACCAGCCAGGTGCTGAAAAAGTTGGAGTGGATGACGGTGTCGCCACCGGGGGTGAAATTGAGCCACTGGACGCCGAAAAGCATGTTGCACAAGAAACCCACCACCACGAAGATCACTGCCGGCAGGGCCATCAGGGGCACCAGTTTTTTGGGATCGTTGACCGCCTTGGCCAGCACCTTGGGGGCGGCATATTCGCTGATGGCGTAGGCCCGCAGGGCACCCAGCACATCACCGGGTTTGGCCCCCCGGGGGCACAAAGCGGTACAGTCGCCGCAATTGTGGCACAGCCAGATATCGCCATTGCCCACCAAGCGGTCTTTGAGTCCCCAGGAAGCAGCGATCATCTCCTTGCGCGGAAACGGTTTGGTGTCGGGGCTGATGGGACAGGCCACCGAGCAGGTGGCGCACTGGAAACATTTTTTCAAATCCTGTCCACCCAGTTTGGCCACTTCCTTGATAAAGCCAACATCCGGGTCGACGTAATAGCTATCGGACATACGATTTCCTCCTATGTGGATACATCCAAGGGTTCGTTGAATGATCTCTCTCCATTGAGCGGTTGGTTAGAAGCCCTTGAATGGGTTCGGGCCCAGCGCTTCGATGGATTCCACGAATTCGCTGATCAACTGGGGGGCCTTGTCATATTCATCGATGGCGATATCGAACTGGGCCACCCGCTCCACTTCCAAGGCCAGACTGGCCAGGGCATCGCCGATCTTTTTCATGCGGATACTGGCCAGTTCGCTGCCTTTGACAAAGTGGCACTGGTAGTCATCACCATGTTTGCAGCCCATCAGGAAAACGCCGTCCATGCCTTGGGACAAGGCATCCTTGATCCAGATCACGTTGACGGAACCCAGGCAGCGGACCGGTATCAGGCGCACATCGGCCGAGTAGGAGATCCGGTTGAGGGCGGCGATGTCCAGAGCCGGCAGGGCATCGTTTTCGCAAACCAGGCCCAGTACGCGGAAAGGCGGCTCGCTGTAATCGTCTTCCGAGGGTACCTTGATGGCTTTGACCATGGAGCCGATGCTGTCGACGTTGTAGTCGGCAAATCCGATGATGCGCTCGGGGCAAGCCCCCATACAGGTGCCGCAGCGCCGACAGCGCGTGGGGTTGGGTTTGGGCGTTCCCTTGGCATCGTCGTCCAGGGCGCCGAACGGGCACTCTTCTGTGCAGCGCTTGCACTGGGTGCAGCGTTGGAAGAAGAAGTCGGGGAAGGTCATGTCGCCCGAACGCGGATGGACTGAAACGCCGCGGTTGGAGGACACGATGCACTGGATGGCTTTGAGAGCCGCGCCGGTGGCATCTTCCATGGCTTCTTCGGTGGTCATGCTGCGGCGAACGGCGCCGGCGGCGTAGATGCCGGTGCGCTGGGTCTCGTAAGGAAAGCAGATGAAGTTGGAGTCGCAGAAGCCGTTGAACAGGCCGATATCGCGGAAACCGGGCCCCTGGCGATAGGCCATGTTGACCACGGGATCGTCATGGGTGGCCGGGACCATGCCGGCGGCCAGTACCACCAGGTCGGCTTTGACCTTGAGTTGCTGACCGAGCAGGGTGTCGGAGGCTTCGACCATCAGGGCGTTGCCGCTTTTGGACACACTCAGCACATTGCCCTTGGTCATGAAGATGCCCGGGTCCTGTTGAATGCTTTTGTAGAAATTTTCGTTCAGACCCGGGGTCCGCATGTGCTGATAGAAGATGAAGGCTTTGCCATCCTCGTAATCGTTGCGCACATACTTGGCCTGCTTGAGGGCCACCAGGCTGGTGACGGCCCCGGCGTAGTCGAAGTCACTGTCATCTTCGTCCTTGCACGGGCTCTGCACGAACACCACCGATTTGGCTTCCTTGCCATCCGAGGGGCGCAGGATGCGGCCTTTCTTGGCCAGGGCTTCAAACTCGACATTGGTGATCACATCCGGAATGGCGCCATAACCCAGGTGGGCATAGGCATCGCCTTCGAGCTTGTCCGGCCGCCAGCCCGCCGCCAGCACCACAGCGCCGTACAGCTCACCGTTGGGGTCGAGGGTCAGGATGTCCTTGCGGCCTTCATTGTACTCCATGTATTTCTCGTGCAGCTTTTCGGCGTCCAAGTCCTTGCCGCTTTCGTCAACGCGCATCTCAGGCGGCAGCGGATAGGGCACGTCGAATTCGATTTTCTCGCCGGGCCTCTTGAAGGTGGCCGTGAACTCACCCGGCTGTCCGGCCAGGCGGGCCACAACCGTACCGGTTTTGACGGTGATGTTGGCATTGGCCTTGACCGCCTTGATTTTCTCGTCCACCACCGGCGGAATCAACTGCTCGTAGGGATCGGTCACCGGCAGTTGGCTGCGCCAGGTCAGGGCCGCGCCGCCCAGTTGGTCGGCCTTTTCCACGATGGTGACCTGATAGCCGGCATTGGCCGCGTCCAAAGCCGCGCTCATGCCGGTGACGCCGCCGCCGATGACCAGGATCTTTTCGGAAAAATTGTCCAGCTTATAGGGTTCGGGCAGCTTGACTTTCTCCACCCGGGCCATGCCCATGCGCAGGTAATCCTCGGCCATCATCTGCACGCGGTCGAAATTGTCCTCGTCCGCTTTCTGCTCTTCGGTCAGGGCCGGGAATTTGTCGCGCGGATGGGACCAGACCACGCCTTCACGCAGGTTGACGCGGTCGACAATGCAGCCGTCGAAACGGAAGGTGTCGAAATGGACCCGGCGCGAGCAGGCGCAAAGGATCAGGGTGTTGACACCACCATCGATCTCTTTTTTCAGAAAGGCAACCCCTTCGGGGCCGCACAGAATAGGATGGGTTTTGGCCGTAAGCCCTTCGTCGTCGGCAACGGCCTTGATCGCTTCCACGTCCAGGGAGTCGCCGATCCCACAACCCTCACAAATATAGACACCATACTTTTTATCCATGGATAGCCTCCTACTTCCTTGCCAAGGTTTGGATGGCCTTCAGGGCCATGCCGGTCGCGTTCTGGTTGGATGACACCACATCGGCAGGCTTATTGGCACATCCTGCGGCAAACATGCCGCCCTTTTCAAAATCATTGATAATGAACCCGTCGGCGTTGTACTTCAGGTCCGCCGGCAGCTTGGCGTTGGCGGCCGTCGGCTGCATGCCGGTGGCAAGGACCACCAGATCCACGGTCTGTCGGGTCTTTTCGCCGGTGACGGCGTTTTCCGCTACAACGGTAACGGCCTTGGTGGCCGGATCTTCGATGACCTCTGCGACCTTGCCTTTGACAAAAAAGACCTTTTTATCGGCTTTGATGGTTTTGTAGAACTTTTCATAGCGCTGCCCGGGGGCGCGCAAATCAATGTAAAAAATGTAGATATCGGCCTCGGGATAGCGTTCTCGCACATAGGTGGCCTGTTTGAGTGATGCCATGCAGCAGATGTATGAGCAGTAAGGCAGGTGGTTCTCGTCCCGGGAGCCGGCACACTGCACAAAGGCCACGCTTTTGGGCTCCTTGTCGTCCGAAGGCCGCACGATCTTGCCTTTGGTGGGGCCGTTGGGCGCCGCCAGGCGCTCCATCATCATGTTGGTGATGATGTTGTCGTACTGGCCGAAACCGAGGTTGTCGATTTTCTTGGCATCGTAGGGTTCCCATCCGGTGGCCCAGACGATGGCGCCGGCCTGCAGGTCGAACGTCTTGGGTTTCATCTCCAGGTCGATGGCGTCGTACTTGCAAGCTTCCTTGGCCTTGCGGGCGTCATCGGTGCCGATGATCTGGGGCGACAGGACGAAGCGGGCCGGGAAGGCCATCTCAAAGGGCAGGTAAGCCCCTTTGCGGGTGTTCATGCCGAAGTTGTAGTCGTCGCTGAGTTCGGTTGCGCAGGCGGTAGCACACTCGCCGCAGCAGGTGCACTTCTCGTTCACATAACGGGGGTTGGACCGGATGGATACGGTATAATTGCCCGGCGCTCCCTCCACCTTCTCCACTTCGGCAAGGGTGAGCACTTTGATCCGGGGATTGTCCTTGATGCGGCGGAAGTTGATTTCCAGACCGCAGGTCGGCGGACACAGTTTGGGAAAATACTGGTTTAGCTGGGCCACGCGACCACCTAAATAGGGGCTTTTCTCTACAATGTAGACTTCGTACCCCACTTCGGCGGCTTCGATGGCCGTGGTCAAGCCGCTGATGCCGCCGCCGACCACCACGATGCTTCCACCCGCGGGGGCTTTGTTTTCACTTGTCATGCTGTCCCTCCATGCATTCAAGATTTGGTAGGAATGGTTCGGACCCGCCGCTGAAATCGGCTTTCAGGCGATACCCTTGAATCCTGAACCGTGCAGTTGAATCCTGGTAGCCATCCGGCCCGTTGGAAATGTTCCAGGGTTCAGCTCCACGTTGCAGGCTTTGCCGCGCACCCGGTGAACAGGGTGTGCCGCGCATGGCGCGGCTCAAAGGGAATATCGCCTGTACCGGATAGGTGCGGCCGGCGTCGTTCGTGTCTGTATTCAGGAAAAAACCTCCAGGCGCCAGGCGCCTGGAGGTTTTATGTGTCAGCATTCAGTGCACAACAGACACCTGCCCATTACGGAATGATCTTGATGTAGTCTTTTTTGAATACATCCCACGATTTCTTCGCCGGGTCGAACTTGGAGTTGACGAAGCAGAACCAGTTGGCATCATCCTGTCCGGGATAGTCGGCCTGATAGTAGAAGCCCGGATAGCGGGTCTCTTTGCGGAACTGGATGTGCCGCAGGTGGGCCTCCACCGTCCAGATGCGATGCTCGATTTCCCAGGCCCGCATCAACTCATGCAGGTCACCGGCCGCCATCTTTTCGCAGTCTTCGCGCATGGTGGCCAGCAGATCCATTGCGATCTCCAGGCTTTTGCTGCTGGTCAGGTAGTAAGTCGCCGTGCCGGCGCCATACTCATGGGTGGCTTTCATCA
>JAGTVD010000410.1 GCA_018224505.1 Desulfatitalea sp.
CAATTCACGCAAGCGCAGGTCATCCGGGCCCACCCCTTCCATGGGCGCCAGGGCGCCGCCCAGAATGTGATACAGGCCATTGAAGGCGCCGGATTTTTCGATGGCGATCATATCCGCCGGCTGTTCCACCACGCAAAGCACGCGCGCATTGCGTCTGTTGTCCTGGCACAGGTGGCACTGCTCGCCATCGCTGAGCCCATAGCAACGGGAACACAAGCGCACCTTCTGCTTGACGATCAGGATGCTGTGGGCCAGGGCCTCGGCTTCGGTCAAAGGCCGGCGCAGAATGTGGATGGCCAGCCGTTCGGCCGTTTTTTCGCCCACGCCGGGCAGCTTGGACAGGCTGCGAATCAGCAGGCGTATGGATTCAGGATACTGCTGCATTTACCGCCTCGCTTACATCAGCCCCGGCAGGTTGAATCCACCGGTGAGCTTGCCCATTTCGCCAGCCACCATCTCCTGGGCCTTGGCCAGCGCATCGTTCACCGCCGCCAGCACCAGATCCTGCAACATATCCACATCTTCCGGATCCACCACCTCTTTGTCGATGGCAATGGAAACGATCTGCTGACGTCCATTGGCCACCACCCGGATCATCCCGCCACCGGCCGTGGTTTCAACGGTTTTATCGGCCAGCTCTTCCTGCATTTTCAACATCTTGGACTGAAGCTTCTGCGCTTGCTTCATCATGTTGCCCATACCTTTCATAACGAGAACCTCCTGATCCGGCTTCGCCGGAAATTTGACGTTTGGTATCCATTCAACGTTTTACCGACAAGCGTCTATGTCAATTTAACATCGACCACCTTACCCTCAAAAAGCGACAAAGCCTCCATTACCATGGGATGGCCCAGCGCGTTTTGCTTGAGGCGGTCCGATTCTTCCTTTTCCTTTTGCTTTTCGCCGGCGTCCCGGGTATTGGCCACCACCTCCAAGACCAGCGTTTTCCCCGCAAGGCGGCTGAGCATTTCTTCCAGAAAGGTGCGATGCTTCTGAATGCTGTTGACGGCATATTCATTGCCATCCACCTCCACCGTCAGCTGCGTCGGACTGGGGCATATCATGTAACACCGTTTCAGAAGCGCCGCCAGCGACGGTTTTTCGCGCGCCACGCGTTCGATGGCCTTTTCCCAGAGCGCTTCTGCATCGGCGGGAACCGCCTGCCCGGCTTCGGCCTCGGCAGGTGCGGTCGACGAATCGATCATGACCGGTTGTGGCGGATCGGACACGGATGGTTCATCCGCAGGGGTGGATGGATCGGCCACGCGGACCGATGCAGCCGGCGCCGTCTCCTCTTCCGGTCGCGGTGCTGCCGCCGGCAAAGGCTTTTCCGGCGGCCTTGTCCGGCGTCCGCCGTCATCGGCCTGCGGGACCGGTGAACGATTCACGCCGGCGGCGGTACGCAACTGGTCCAACCGTTCGATCAGGGTGTCGATGGGCAAAGCCGGAGGCATCTGGAACAGCTTCAGAAACACCATCTCCATGGCCAGGCGGGGCTGGCTGGAAAATTTAATGGACGGTTCGGCCTGGTAGAGCAGCTCGAGCACTTGCAGCAAAAAGGGTCGCGGCACGGGTTCCGACTGCGCCTTCAAGCGTGCCACCATCTGGACCGGCAGGTCCACCAGTTGCCCGGTCCGCTCCCCCATGGCCACCAACAGCAGGCGATGAAAATGGACCACCAGGTCGGCATAGAAGCGTTTCATTTCCAAACCCAAACGCCATACCGTATCGATCTTTTCCAGAACCCCCTGGATATCCCGGGCCAAGACCGCCGCCGAGAGGTCGAACAGATGGTTCTGGTCGGCGGCTCCGAGCAGATCGGCCACAAGCGCCGACGTCACGGGGCCGTCGGCACAGGTCAGCACATGGTCCAGCAGGCTCAGCCCATCGCGCATGCTGCCGCCGGCTTCCTGGGCAATCAACGCCAGACTGGCATCATCGATGGTCACCCCTTCCGCGTCGCACAACCGCTGCATCTGGTCGGAAATAGCCGTCGTATCGATGCGCCGCAGGTCGTGCCGCTGGCAGCGGGACAGGATGGTAATCGGGATTTTGTGCGGTTCGGTGGTGGCAAACATGAACAGCACATGCGACGGCGGCTCCTCCAAGGTTTTGAGCAGGGCGTTGAAGGCCGCCAGGCTCAGCATGTGGACTTCGTCGATGATGTAGATCTTGTAGCGACTGTGGGCCGGCATGTACTTCAGGTTTTCACGCAGTTCCCGGACCTGATCCACACTGTTGTTCGAGGCGCCGTCGATTTCAAACACATCGGCCGCGTGACCGCCGGTGATCTCTTTGCAGGAACGGCAGGCGTTGCAAGGCGAGGCGGTGGGCCCTTGCTCACAGTTCATGGCCTTGGCCACAATGCGGGCGACGGTGGTTTTGCCGGTGCCCCTGGGCCCGGCAAACAAAATGGCGTGGGCCACCCGTCCCGCCTCGATGGCATTGACCAAGGTGCGGCTCACATGCGCCTGACCCACCACCTCATCGAAGGTCTGGGGGCGATATTTTCGCGCAAGCACAAGGTAGCTCATCTCATTCACCGATCATCCATCAGGGTGTCCTATACCGTCCCGATCTTATAGCGCACCTGGAGGGTGGTGGCAATACGCGATGGATAAGCGATCAGGGTGATTGCATGTACCGCAAAGAGATGGCGCGGGGTACCGCTGTGGTCGTTAAGCCGGTGCACCCAGTAGCGGGGGTGTGTCGCTGCACGCAAAGGGGTCCAAGTGACGCTAAGGGGTGTGCTCCGGG
>JAGTVD010000411.1 GCA_018224505.1 Desulfatitalea sp.
AAGTGTCGACAATGGTGCCAAGGGATCGCTGTGAAGGAATCGGGTCATATCCGTTTCAGATCGATGCCGTACTTGCGGATGCGGTAGCCGAGCTGTCTGGGCGTTATGCCTAATATCCGCGATGCCTGTTGCTGAACGCCGCGGCTGTTTTGGAGCGCCTGAACGATGCGTTGTCGCTCCAGACGTTGGACCTGGCCGCCGAGGTCGTCGTTGTCCCCGATGCCGCGGTCCGGAATACCCGGAGTGGCGCCGTTGAAACAGAGGATGGCAGGCGGCAGATCGGCTTCGGTGATGCGCTCCTTGTCGGTCATGATCACCAGGCGCTCGACCGTGTTGGCCAGTTCGCGCACGTTGCCGGGCCAGCTGTAGCCCTTGAGACGCGCTACTGCGATTGGATGCAAGCACACCCGGCGATTGTGAAGGCGGTTGAACTTTTCCAGGTAGAAGTCGAGCAACAGGGGAATGTCGTCGGCGCGCTGGCGCAGAGGCGGCAGTACGATTGGCACCACGTTCAAGCGCCAGTATAAGTCTTCCCTGAAGTTGCCGTTGGCCACTTCCGCCATCAGGTTGCGATTGGTGGCGGTAACCACACGCACGTCCACAGTGAGGCGCTCGGTGGATCCGATGCGTTCAAAGGCCCGCTCCTGGAGCACCCGCAGCAGCTTGACTTGCAGATTCAGGGGCAGTTCGCCGATCTCGTCCAGAAAGAGGGTGCCCTGGTCGGCCAGCTCGAAACGCCCGGCCCGGCGAACCGCGGCGCCGGTGAAGGCCCCCTTCTCCACGCCGAACAGCTCGGCCTCGATCAGGTTCTCCGGTAAGGCCGCCAGGTTCACTGCCACGAACGGTTTGCGGGCGCGACGACTCTGGTAGTGCACGGTCTGGGCGATCAACTCCTTGCCCGTGCCGCTCTCTCCCAGCAGCAGCACCGTGGTGTCGGTGGCCGCTACCTTGCGCACCATTTTCAACACCTGTTGAAACGGCGCCGACTCGCCCACGATGTTGGGCAGACTGAACTTCTCCGCGAGTTGCGAACGCAGATTCCCGCACTCGTGCTCCGCCTTGCGCAGATGCTCCCAGAGCAACACGAACTGGGCAATGAACGAGGCCACGATGGAGAGCACCCGCAGGTCGTCGTCCAGGTTGCCTTCGGGGGCGTTATAGATGCCGTCCACGCTGATGACCCCCAGGGTGTTGCCATCCAGGGCGATGGGCATGCACAAAAAGGAGATACCGCTTTTACACGGGCGGGAGTCGGTCTTGTTGAGGAATTTAGGTTCGGCCCCGATGTTGGGAATGAACATGGGCTGGCCGGTCTCGATCACCCGCCCCACGATCCCTTCGCCGATGCGGTATTTACCCCGCTGGATCGCGTCGCGCGTCAAGCCGTAGGCAGCCACGATTGTAATCTCCCGGGAGAACGGCTCCAGCAAAAAAACGCAGCCGCGCTGCATGCCCAAGCGGCCGGCCAGGATCTGCATGGCGGCCTGCAGATTCTGCTCCAGGTCAAAGGAGCGCGTCAAAACCTGGCTGACCTGCAGGATAGCGCTCAACTCTTCGTTTTTGCGTAACAGACGATCCATGGCCCGGCGGCTTGTGGTAAAGGGTATTGCCAGCACAACACGGTAGGAATTGAGCAAGGCGTGTGCCAGGCTGTTGCGCCTGTTCAATAATCCGACAACCTCTCGATTCAATAAGCGATTCCTTCGATAGGAAGGGGACTGATATCTGCAATTAAATTACAATATGGTTATAACATTGATATGTCACTACATATTTGTATGCTTCCATGGATGAAGGGCTGCCTTGCCGCGCCCGAACAATCATATCCCACGGCAGCACACCACTCGCCGGTTTCACCCTGAAGCTTGGAAAGGTCTCCCGTCGGCCTGGAAAGGGTGGACAGAAACGCGCTCTGGATGGTAAATCAACAAATTGGCAATGCTACGATTATCAGAGCAAAATCGATATATCCAATTGCAACCAGGCGGGAGGACATATGCGAACCATCCTTCAAAAAACAGGTTTAATCCTGGGGCCGGTTCTTTTTTTGCTGGTATTGACGATGGATCTCGACCCGACCAATCCGGTCGTGACCCGCATGGCGGCGGTGGTTGTTCTCATGGCCACCTGGTGGGTCACAGACGCCGTACCCATGTCCACCACCGCCTTGCTCCCCATGGTGTTGTACCCCCTGTTGGGCATTCTCAAAGGCAGCGCCCTGGCCCCGGCGTATATCAATTCCACTATCTTCCTGTTTCTGGGCGGGTTCATGATCGCCGTGGCAATGGAAAACTGGAATCTCCACAAACGAATTGCGCTCAAGATCATTCGGATCATCGGCGGGGGACCATCCCGCATCGTACTCGGCTTCATGATCGCCGCGGGGTTTCTTTCCATGTGGATTTCCAATACCGCCACAGCCATCATGATGCTGCCCATCGGCATGGCGATTATTGCCAAGCTGGAAGACGATTTCGGACGGGATCGGGTGCATCCGTTCACCGTCTCCCTGATGCTGGGCATCGCCTACGCCTGCTCCACCGGGGGTATCGCCACATTGGTCGGCACGCCGCCCAACCTGGCACTGCAGCGGATTTACGAACTCACCTTCCCGGAAGCGGCGCCCATCGCCTTCGGCCAATGGTTCGTCATGGCCTTGCCCCTGGCGCTCGTTATGGGCGGCATCGTTTGGTTGCTGCTGACGCGGGTCTTTTTCTCCTTCCCAAGCGACCTGCGGGTGGACCGGGCCGTTGTCGAGCAGGAATACCGCGAACTCGGCCCCATAAGCTACGAGGAGAAGGTCGTCGGCGCCGTCTTCGCAATGACGGCGCTGCTGTGGATCTTTCGGTCGCCGCTCAACCTCGGCTTCGTGCAGATACCGGGCTGGTCTTTGCTGCTGCCCTATCCCGACCTGATCGACGATGGCACGGTGGCCATATTCATGGCGCTCACCCTTTTCATCATCCCCAGCCGGGACACCAAAAGCCGGCGACCGGCCATCCTGGGCATCAACACCGTCCAAAGGCTTCCCTGGAGCATCGTGCTGCTGTTCGGCGGCGGCTTTGCCCTGGCCGAAGGTTTTCAAGTTACGGGGCTCGCCGATTACCTCGGCGGCAAAATGTACGTTCTTCAAGGGATCCATCCAATTCTGCTCATCGCCATCATCTGCGCGAGCCTGACGTTCATGACGGAACTGACCTCCAACACGGCCACGACCCAAATGATTCTACCCATTCTCGCATCGGTCGCCGTGGCGATGAAAATACACCCGCTGCTGCTGATGGTACCGGCCACGATTTCCACATCCTGTGCCTTCATGCTTCCCATCGCCACGCCGCCCAATGCCATTGTATTCGGCAGCGGCCGCATCCAGATCTATGAAATGGCCCGCGTCGGCATCTTCATCAATCTGATCGGCGTACCCGTCATCACCTTTTTCTTCTATTTCATCGGGCGCCTCGTCTTCGACATCGACCTCGGGGCAATCCCCACGTGATGGATATGGGCGGGGGGCGAGGAATATAGAATGCCCCTCTTTTGCCTTGACGCCCTGCCATTTGATGACCAGTGTTTGAGCGGAAGCGTTCAGGAGCAATGGTACCCACCCGGAGATACCACCGCTTTCACAGGAGGTGTTGCAATGATCAAGTTCAGAACCCACGACGCACTGCTGATCGTCGATGTTCAAAAGGATTTCTGCCCAGGCGGGGCTTTGGCGATCGAAGGCGGCGACACCGTCGTGGCACCGCTCAATCAATGGATTCAAGCCGCAAAGGATTCCGACACGCCGGTCTATCTATCCCGTGACTGGCATCCGCGCGAGCATATCAGCTTCGCCGAACAGGGAGGCCCGTGGCCGCCCCATTGCATCCAGGATAGCGAAGGCGCGCGCTTTCATCCTGATTTGAAGGTGCCGCACAGCGCCGTCGTGATCACCAAAGGCGTAAGAATGGATATGGATCAGAATTCGGCTTTTGAACAGACCGGTTTGGCGTTTCATCTAAAAAACGCCGGCATCCGGCGCTTGTTTGTGGGTGGCCTGGCCCTGGATGTCTGTGTGCAAGCCACTGTCATGGATGCCCGCAAGTCCGGCTTCGACGTGGTGCTGATCGACGACGCGACCCGCGCGGTCAACCCGGAAAAGGGATCCCATGCGCGGGATCGAATGCAAGAATCCGGCGTAAGCCTTTGCCAGACATAGGACGGGCGGGACCGCAGCAGTGTGTCCCCACCCCGACCTTGTCCCGTCACAGGGTCAGGCGGCCGTTTCTTCCATGGCGCGGCTGTAAGTCCCCGCCCGCGCGGCACCGTTGCACTTGGCGCGATGATAGAAGGCGCGCTGGGCGGCGGCGATATTGTCGCTTTTGCCCTGCCAGGCTTGGAGCGCATGCGCCTGCAGGGCCCGTCCGTACGAAAAACTCAATTCCCACGGATGCGTACCCATGGCGTTCATGGCGTTGAGATTCTCGGTGGCTTGCTCCGAACTCTGGCCGCCGGAGAGAAAGACGATGCCGGGAACGGCCGCTGGGACCACTTGGCGGAAACACGACACTGTGGCTTCGGCCACTTGCTCGGCACTGGCCTGTTGCGGGCAATCCTGGCCTGAAATCACCATATTGGGTTTGAGCAGGGTGCCTTCCAGATAGACGCAGTGCTCGAAGAGCGCATCGTACACCCGCTGCAGGGTTTCGGCAGTGACCGCGCGGCAGCGGGAAATGTCGTGACGGCCGTCCATGAGCACTTCGGGTTCCACGATCGGTACGATGCCCGCTTCCTGGCACAGCGCGGCATAACGGGCCAGGGCACGTGCATTGGCTTCCAGGCAAAAGCGGGTCGGGATCTCATCGCCGATGGTGATCACGGCTCGCCATTTGGCGAATTTTGCGCCCAGTTCACGGTATTCGGCCATGCGCTCGCGCAAACCATCCAGTCCTTCGGTGATCTTTTCCCCGGCGAAACCGGCCAGCGGTTTGGCGCCCTTGTCCACCTTGATACCCGGTAAAATCCCTTTATCCGCCAATAACCGGACAAAAGGCGTATCCTGGTGGGAGGATTGCCGTATGGTTTCATCGAAAAGAATCCCCCCGCTGATATACGCCTCCGCGCCTTCGGTGCTGAACAATAGATCTCGATAAGCGCGTCGGCTCTCCTCGGTGGACGCGACCCCGATCGTATCGAACCGTTTCTTGATGGTGCCCCCACTTTCATCTGCTGCCAGAATGCCCTTACCGGGCTGAACGATGGCCTGAGCAATCTCTGCAAGGCGTTGTTTGTCCATTTCGACCTCCTTTCGGGTTGGATGAAAAACCTCATCGGAATAGCGGCCATGGCGCACTTTGCTGTTGGGCAAAAAATGGTGCGACGGCGCGGAAGCGCTATGGGGAAGAACATCGACAAAAGATAACGACCGTCATGCGGGTCGGCGATGCCGGTTGGTGAGGAATGTTTTATATGTCTGAAGCCGGCGATCCGATAGCAACCGAAATATTCGGCATCATCGCCTTCCTGTCAAGCCGCACTTTTTCACGCCCCAAACGATCAAAGCCGCCAGAACGATTTTCAAAACCGTGCCCGATCCGCGATCCACGGCATGGGTATGAACGATCATGGGTAACACCTTACCGTAGTCACGCCCCTGTTGGCGTGTCCACCTCCGCTGCCCGGGCACCGACTTCACACACCACCCGGTTGCGGCCTCGGGCCTTGGCCTGGTAAAGGGCGGCGTCGGCCGCTGCCAGCAGACGGTCCACACTCCCACCGACGGTGGCGCTGGCCACACCGATGCTGATGGAGATGGAGATGGGGCCGGATCGGGTCTCGATGGGGGTGTCGGCCAACGCGCGGCGCAATCGCTCGAAAACGGTCATTGCCATCCGTCCCGGCCGCACGGGGGCGATCACCAGAAACTCCTCGCCCCCCATGCGCCCCGCGCTGTCGTAAGGCCGAATGCCCTCCTGCAGAATCCGGCCGAAAGCGCACAACACCTCATCGCCCGTCTGATGGCCATGGGTGTCATTGATTCTTTTGAAATGGTCGATGTCACACATGCCGATGGACACCGCCTCGCCATTCCTTGCCGCACGATCGAGTTCTTTGCGCAGTTGATCGAGTATGGCCCGGCGGTTGTACATGCCTGTCAAGCTGTCGTGGGTGGCCTGGTAGGACAAGGCCTGGCGGCTTTCGATGAGCGCCTCCTGCATCTCGATCATGCGGCAGCCCACCGCCACCCGGGCCCGGAGTTCTCCGGCATCGAAAGGTTTGGCCAAATAGTCGTTGGCGCCGGCGTCCAAACCGGCGATGATGTCGGCCTTCTCGCCTTTGGTGGTCAGCATCAGGAGATAGGGCGGCCGCTCGGTCTCCAGGGCGCGCACCCGGCGCACCACCTCCAACCCGCTCATGCGCGGCATCATCCAGTCGAGGATGGCCAGAGCGGGGGCTTCGGGTTGCTGCAACACCTCCCAGGCTTGCCGGCCATCGGTGGTTTCCACCACTTTGTAGCCGCTCTTTTGCAACACCGCCGCCAATATGGTGCGGGAGGTGAGATCGTCTTCGGCGATGAGAATGTGGGTCGAACGTTGCTTGGTATCCATCAAAACCTCGCCCATCGCCAATATATGCGTTCCATTATATGCGTTCCGGGATTTGTACTACGGCGGTTCCACGAACCTGATAATTACCACTGAACGCTCAAAAATCAAAACGCTCTTTTTCGGATCTCCTCCCGCAGGCTCTTGAAGCGACGGTCCAACTCGCCCAGTTGTGCCCGGGCGCCGTCGAGGTCTTCCTTCTTGATGACCATCTCCATGTTCATGGCCCATGCGCGCAACTGCTCCGCGCCCACGTTGGCGGCGGCCCCTTTGATGGTGTGGGCCAAGCGCTCGGCTTCCGGAGCGTTGTCCGCCGTCAGGCAGGCTTTCAAGGCCTCGATCTGGCGGGGAATATCGTCCAGAAAGCCTTCCAGGATCTCCCCCAACAGCGTTTCGTCCCCCAGCAGGCGATCGAGCATGGCCGCACGATCGAACAGGGCGGGTGGCGCCGCCTCCGATGCCTCCGCCCGGCGGCCCCAAGGTTTCCCGGGCAACCATTTTTCCATTACGGCCACGAGCTCCCGGGGTTTGACGGGCTTGGTCAGGTAGTCGTTCATTCCCGCCGCGAGGCACTTCTCCCGATCGCCTTGCATCGCGTGAGCGGTCATGGCGACAATGGGAATGGTCCGATCCAGAACGGATGAGTGATCATCCCGGATCTGGCGGGTGGCGGACAGGCCGTCCAGCACGGGCATCTGCACATCCATGAGCACCAGGTTATAGGGTGCGGCTTCCAGGGCCCGGATCGCTTCGGCCCCGTTGGCGACGGCCTCGGCCGTCAGGCCCAGATTTCGTAGAATGCCCAAAGCCACTTGCTGGTTGGTGGGGTTGTCTTCGGCCAGCAGGATACGGATGCCATGACCGGCAAAGCGATTGCGCAGCTCCCGGGCGGTATGGCGTGTGACAATGGGCAACGGCAAGGATTCCGCGCCGGCGGGCGACCCCATGACCAGGGCCAGCACCTCCTTGAGCTCCTGGTGGCGCAAAGGCTTGGTCAAATAGGCCGCAAAACCGATGGTGGCAAAACGGCGGGCATCCCCCCGGGTACCGAGGGAGGTCAGCATCACCATGCGTATCCCGGCCAGGCGCTGGTCGGCCCGAATGGTGCGCCCCAGAACCTCCCCGTCCATGACGGGCATCTGCATGTCGACCAGGGCCAACCGGTAGGGATCTTTCTCCAACACGGCCTGCGACAGGGCTTCGAGTGCCTGTTCGCCGTTCGGCACCTCCGCGGGACGCATCCCCCAGGCGGTCAGGCGCGTGGTCAGAATTTCACGGTTGGTCGCGTTGTCGTCCACGATCAGCACCCGCACCCCTTGCAGATCGGCCGGCGGCGGTGCCTCCGGACGGGCGCCTTCGGCCTGTTTCAGCAGTCGCACGGTGAACCAGAAGGTGGTGCCCTGCCCCTCCCGGCTTTCCAGCGCGATCTGACCGTCCATCAGCTCGACCAACTCCTTGGCGATGGCCAGGCCCAAGCCGGTGCCACCGTAGCGGCGGGTGGTGGAGGCATCCACCTGGCTGAACTTCTCGAAGAGAATGGTGCGTTTGTCCGCCGGGATACCGATGCCGGTGTCCCGCACCGTGAACCGCAACAGGACACTATCCGCGGCC
>JAGTVD010000412.1 GCA_018224505.1 Desulfatitalea sp.
AGTGCCCACCGAACTGCCGCCGGAGACCAGGACCATATCGTTTTCCGCCAGGGCGCGACTGCACGTGGCCCGCAGATCCTCAAAGCGGTCCGGAACAATGCCGTACGGTGTCGGCCGGCCGCCCGCCTGCCGCACCAGGCCGGCAAGGGTGTGGGTGTTCACATCCCGCACCTGACCCGGCCCGGGCTCTCGATCCACGGGCACCACCTCGTCACCGCTGGAGATGATACCCACCCGGGGCGGCATGTAAACCCGCACCGTCAGTGTGCCACAGGCGGCCAGAAGGCCAATCTCCTGGGGTCGCAACCGCCGCCCCGCAGACAGCAGCACCTGCCCCGCGGCGGCATCCTCGTCCCGGGTCACCACATGCTGACCAGGGGCGACACTGCGGTATACCTCGATGGTGCCTTCGTCCAGGACGCCGGCGTGCTCCACCATGACCACACTGTCGGCGCCTCCGGGCAGCATGCCGCCGGTGGCGATACGCGACGCCTGGCCCGGCCCGACCGGGTGGTCCGGCGTCTGTCCCATCTGCACCGACCCCACCACGTTCAGATAGGCCGGAGTGCCTTCGCTGGCCCCATAGGTGGACGCCGCCCGCACCGCATACCCATCCATGGTGGCGCGATCGAAGCCGGGAATGTCCCGAGCCGCTTTGAAATCCTCTGCCAGGACCGATCCCTGGGCCTGGTCCAGGGCCACCTCCCGTACCGCCACCTGTTGAAAACGACCCCGCAGGTTCAGGACCGAAGCAATGTCCGTCACTTCAAAAAACTGTTCCATTGATCTTCCCCATATGCCCCGCTGTACCATGGGCGCAAGCGCTGAAAATCAGCACGCGATCGATCACCATCGAAATATCCATACCGTTTCTTATGTATTGGAATTTGGGACGACCTTCAATGGTTTATTGGTTCACCTGACGGGCGACCGCCTGAAGGAGCAATGACGCGCCACGATGCATTTCACCTGCGCGAACGGCCATTTAACATTGACTTTTTGCACGGCCCATGCCCAATCAATAGCGGTAACACAATCTAGAAAAAATTTGATCGACCATGCGAGGAAGCATTCATGACCATCGACAATGAAGAGATAATCGCTTTTTTATTGGAGTTGCACCGTGTCGCTGCCGGCGATAGGGGCGCCAAGGCATCTATGCATGCAGTGGGTGCGGCCATCGGCATGGATAAGGTGCATGCCGGCAAAGTGGCGGAAGAGTTGATCGGCAAAGGATGGGCGGAAGTGAAAACGTTGTCCGGCGGCATCGGTATCACGGCCGAAGGCCTGGATGCGGCCGTAGCGGCGGGTGCGATCTCCCCGGCGGGCAGTGATCCGGTGCTCGGTGGCGGGCCTTTGCTCGACGCAGCGGACCGCCAGGCGGTAACCGCGCTGCTGGAGCAGATCCGGACGGCCGTGGCCGCCTTGCGTTCGGACTATCCCGCCCTGGAGGAGATGGTCCTGGATATCAAGACCCTGGAAGTCCACCTGCTTTCGCCCAAAGCCAAAACATCGGTGACGCGGGCGGTGCTGGAAGGATTGCAAAACGCTCTGAGCAAGGCCGGTGGCAAAGAGATAGCGGCCCGGGTTAAACGAACGATGGGGGCGGCATGAGCAGCAACTATGCGGTGATCATCCGCAACAATCTCGAGCGGCTTTTTGCCGGCGATCTGGAGGAACGGGCGGCGGCCCTGCCGGCTCGCCGGGACGGGGATGGTTTGATCTTCAGGGCATTCGGTGCGGGCTGCCGTATCGACCCGGACGGCGTTCACCTCGACGGCACCAGGGAGGAGGGCCCGCGGGGCATCATCATTTCGCTTTACGCCCTGCACACCACCAACGCCGAATGCCAGTTGGAGCCGTTCCGGTCGTTCAAGGAGATGCCCGACAGTGCGCCTTACGCCGGCGCCTTCGCCAACCGCACCCAGCAGGCCCTGGTGCCCGCGGTGGCCCGTCTGGCAGACCATCGCGAAATGATCTGCGCGCGCCTTGACGGCAGTGATGCCCCGGCCCACATGGCCGGCGACCTGGCCTTTATCGTCCGCCCCCTGCCCAAGATCGCCCTGTGCTATGTCTGCTACCTGCCCGACGACGACTTTCCGGCCGGGGTGACCTGTCTTTACGCCAACAACGCCGACCGGTTTTTGCCCACCGACGCCCTGGCCGATGTGGGAGAATATACCACCAGAACTATACTGGACCTGCTGTCCTGAAAAAGGCAGGGCGCTGTCACCCGACCATCACCGCGCCCGCACACCAACCATTTCTTCCGCCCGCGCCGCGACATTCTCAGCCGTAAATCCAAACTTTTCAAGCACTGTGCCGCCAGGGGCCGAGGCGCCGAAGCGGTCGATGCCGATCACTTGGCCGGCGTTGCCCACATAGCGTTCCCAGCCCATGGAGATGCCCGCCTCGACGGCCAGTCGGGTGGTTACGGCCGGCGGCAGCACTTCGTTTTTATACGCGTCGGAATTCTTTTCGAACAGTTCCCAGCTGGGCATGTTGACCACCCGGGCAGCGATCTTTTTGTCCGCCAGCAGCGTCTGGGCTTTGAGGGCCTGGTGCACTTCGGCGCCGGTGGCGATCAGCAGGATGTCCGGCTGCCCATCGCAGTCCGACAGCACATAGCCGCCTCTGGCCAACTGCCCGTTGGTCTGTTTGCGATCCAGGACCGGCAGGTTCTGGCGGCTCAGCGCCAGCACCACAGGGCTGTTGTTGGTCCGAATCGCCTGGATCCAGGCATCGACGGTTTCGTTGGCATCGCAAGGCCGCAGCACGGTCAGGTTGGGAATGGCCCGCAGGGAGGCCAGATGCTCCACCGGTTGATGGGTGGGGCCGTCCTCGCCCACGGCAACCGAATCGTGGGTAAACACATAGATCAGGGGCAGTCGCATCAGGGCCGCCACGCGGATGGCCGGCCGCACATAATCGGCAAAGACCAGGAAGGTGCCGCCATAGGGTCGGATACCGCCGTGCAGAAACAGGCCGGACATGATGGCGCCCATGGCGTGTTCGCGCACCCCGAAGCGGACATTGCGCCCTTCGTAGCTGCCCTTCTGGAACTCCGGCAGCCCTTTGAGAAAGGTGTTGTTGGAGGGCGCCAGATCGGCCGATCCGCCCATGAGGGTGGGGATGCGGCCGGCAAGGGCATTGAGGGTTTTGCCGGATGCGGCCCGGGTGGCGATGGGGCCGTCAGCGGGGGCGAAGGCTGCCAGATCCTTGTCCCAGTCCCGGGGCAGAAAATGGGTGAGCGCATTGATCCACTGATCGGCCATTTCGGGGTGCGCCTTGGCGTAGGCGGCGTAAAGGGAGCGCCAGCTTTCCTCGGCCGCCTGTCCACGTGTGATGGTTTTACGGCAGTGGGCCAGCGCTTCTTCGGACACGCAAAAATGCTGATCCTTGTCACATCCTAGAAAGTCCTTTGTCAGGCACACCTCTTCCACACCCAGGGGCGCGCCGTGGGCGTCGGCCGAGCCTTGCTTGTTGGGGCTGCCGTATGCGATCTGGGTCTTCAGCACGATCAGGGAAGGCCGCTGCGTCTCGTCCCGGGCCTCGCGCAGGGCCTTTTCGATCGCTTCCAGGTCATTGCCGTCCGCCACGTTGACCACATGCCACTGATAGGCCTCAAAACGCTGGGCGACATTTTCGGTAAAGGCGATGTCGGTGGACCCTTCGATGGAGATGCCGTTGTCATCGTAAAGGCAGATCAGGCGGCCCAGACCCAGGTGACCGGCCAGGGAGGCGGCCTCGGCGGAAACGCCTTCCATCAAGTCGCCGTCGCCACACACCACATAGGTGTAGTGGTCCACGATGGCTTGGTCGGCCTTGTTGAAACGCGCGGCCAAGTGCCGCTCGGCCATGGCCATTCCCACGGCGTTGGCGAACCCCTGGCCCAGGGGCCCGGTGGTGGTTTCCACGCCAGGGGTGTGGCCGTACTCGGGATGGCCGGGCGTCTTGCTGCCCCACTGGCGGAACTGCTTGATGTCGTCGAGGGACAAATCGTAGCCGGTCAGATAGAGCAGGCTGTAGAGCAGCATGGAGGCATGGCCGCCTGAAAGTACGAAACGGTCGCGATCGGGCCAGTCAGGATTGCGGGGATTGTGCCGCATGATCCGGGTCCAGAGCACATATCCGGCCGGGGCCAATCCCATGGGGGCGCCCGGATGGCCGGAGTTGGCCTTCTGAACGGCGTCCATGGACAAAGTCCGAATGACGTTGACACAACATTGGTCGATATGGGCTTCTGAGTCGGGTGTGCGAGGGGCCATGGTGATGCTTCTCCTTGGAGTGTATTTGGGTCATGGGCGGCCGCCTGGCCACCCGCCACCGGATCACGACAGACGGCAGGCTTGTTACAATGGATCGCCCTCGGATGCAAGGGGGTGCCATCGGGATTTCCGAATCCTGTTTAAACCCGTTTGGAAATGACAACACCCTTCATTTGGGGGTTATAATCCCCGCTGCCATTCCGGACGCAGTCGCACCTTGCCGGCGAGGGCCTGGTCGATCAATGCCAGCACCTTATCCCGGTCCTTGGGCAGGCGTGCCCGGATGGGCAGGTAGTTGGATGCGTGGTTGGCATGAAACAGCCCCTGGGAGAGGTGGGTGTGATCAAACAGGGTGCGCAGTTCCGCCAGCATTTCCTCGGGCCCGATCAACGGAAACCGGCCGGACCGGTAGTCGGCATAGAGCGGCGTGTTGGGCACCAGCATAAGACTGAGGGCACCTACGTAATCGGGATTCATTTCCGAGAGCACCTTGCCGGTGGCCTCGGCGTGGACCCGGGAACGCTCCCGGCCGGCAATGCCCAAAATCACCGTCACCGACAATTTGATGCCGGCCGCCCGGGCCTTGCGCCCCATGGCGATCATCTGCTCGGCCGTGGCGCCCTTGTCGATGGCTTTGAGGGTCGTATCGTCCCCGCTTTCCAGTCCCATGTAAAGAATGCCCAGGCCATTGGCACGCAGCGCCTCGAGTTCGTCGGCGCTTTTCATTTTTATGCTTTTGGCGTTGCCATAAGCGCCCACACGGGTGACCCAGGGCAGTTGCTCGCGGATGGCCTGCAAAATGGCCATCAGCCGTTTCTGTGGAATGATGAGCGCATCGCCGTCGCACAAAAAGAGTCGCCGCTGCCGTTTGCAGTATTGGGCCGCAAAGGCGATATCCTGCATGATGATATCGTCCGGCTTGATTTTGAACCGCTCACCTCGGTAGGTCCCGCAAAAAGTGCACTTGTTGCGGGAGCAGCCGACGGTCACCTGGAGCAGAATGGAGTTGGCCTCGCTGGGTGGCCGGATGATGTTGCCTTCGTAATGCATGATCGGATCGAACCTCCAACGGATTATTTTGCCCTGCAATGTAACGCAATGGGGCGATGGGGGCAAGTGTCCTTAACGTATCCTTAACGTCTGCACGTTGCAAAAATGTTTGACACTTGGTTTATGCGGCGAGAATTGACGGCCGGAAGCCCGCTTCACTTTTTTTCCTTTCACTCTCTGCGGTTAGCGGTATATTATGGATCAGATCCCATTGGCACGAAGCTTGCGCCGCACGATACCATGACCGGCTCCCTGCCCCGCGTCGGCAAGGGCTCCGAGGGACGCGTGCTGCGATCCAGGACCCGCCTAAAAAGGAGAAAGAAGATGAAACCCATCGAACGCATTCTTTTCCCCGTTGACCTGACGGAAAATTCCGAAAAACTGACCCCCTACGTGGTCGCCATGGCCGAAAAATTCAACGCCGAGGTGCATGTCCTGTTCGTGGTGCGGATTTTTCAGTATTTCACCGATATCTACGTTGCCCCCCCATCGATTACCGTCTTTGAGACCGAACTGGTCGAAGGGGCCCGCAGAAAAATGGATGAGTTTGTCAACACCCACTTCGGCAACCTGCCGCGCACCCAGTGCGAGGTGGTCCTGGGCGATCCACCCGATTCCATCCTCCACTACATCCAGGAACATCAGATCAACATGGTGATCATGGGCACCCATGGGCGCAAGGGGATCGATCGCGTTCTGTTCGGTTCGGTGGCCGATCGGGTGATCAAAACCGCGGGGGTTCCGGTACTGGTTGTCAATCCCTTTACCGCCGACTGATCCCTGCAATCATGCGGTTTGCACTTGCCGCACCCATTTGTACAGGCCGGGGTGGGTGCACACCTCGTAGTACTTGCGCGAGGTGATCCGCATGATCTTCATGGTGGTCGGATCCACCACGGGAATCTGGGATTCACGAACGATCAGGCGCTGGTAGCGCCCGCTTTTGGTGGGAAACTTGCCGGCATAGAGAGTGGACTTGTGATCCTGCATTTCGCCGAAGTCGGCGGGCAGCATCTTCAGGTCGATCTCCCGAGCCAGCTTCTCGAAACCGGCCGCACTCAACTCTATACCGTTGACATTGTAGCGCAAAAACAGATCGTCGGCGGTGGCCGCCATCTCCTCGTCCGAGAGGGTCTGAAACACCCTCAGCCGGAACGGACTTTTTTTGTCGGTGAACAGCCGACGTCCAATCTTGGAGCAGCTGGAAAGCCGATCGGCCTGATTGATCGCCGGTGAGATCATGATGCGATTGTTACCGTCAAAGAGAAAGGTGGGGGTTTTTTCCAGATAACTGATGCCGATGCCCAGTTCGAGAATCGGCAGTTGGTTCTTTTTGTTCTTCTCATTGTAACGTTGAATGATAATCAGCATGTTGATGGCAACACCGCAGGCGCGTGCCACAGCGTACCAGTCGCCGGGCGTGTTCTCACGTTCGAAGATGGTGAGAATGACAGCGTCGCCCTCGATGAACACCTTGGCGGCATCATACTCGGAAAGAATTTCCGAAATGGGATCGAAGAAGTTCAGCGCGAAGTGTGAGGCCGGGTTCAACCCCCGTTCGTTCATATGGGCTGTGATATCCGTGGAGCCGCGCACATCGGCCTTGATCACCACGTGATCGATGATCGGGGCTTTGGCCGTTGCCTGTTCATGGGGAAGCAAAAACTCATAGAGGGTGTTGTTCTCACGGGAGAGGGTGACCACCTTTTCGTCGGCGGCGATGTGGACCCGCTCCATCGCCTCTTTCATCATATCGCAATTGCTGACATCCCGATGGTAACGGGCGAAGGCATTCAAAAAACGAACGAGATAGCCCTTGCGCCTGGTGGTGGTGATATATTCCATGGCCTTGATCTTCTTGTTCAGGGGCGCAAGGGGAAAGGTACGCCCATAGATCTGGGCCATGCGTTTGAGACGCCCCCTGATGACGCGACGGATTTTGGGCATGATCAGGTATTGAATGATCTGCTGGGGCGACAAAGGCGGGCAGTAGGTCAAATACTCCGGCTGCATCTCATATGAGGCGGCAATCCGATCGATCAGTCCTTTCTTCTGGAACTCGCGGTAGAAAAAAGCCAAGATACGCTGCTGTTGTTTGATTCGCTGCTTGAGCTGCAAGATGGATTCGGCGGACGCATTCTGTTTTTTCAATCCATTCAGTTCGGCCCGAGTGCGTTCCCAGTTAAGCAGCAAATCGATATTACCCAGGTGACACAGCCATCCATCGATCTGCCGCATGTACACCTTCTGGATTTCCTGGTCTCCGCCATCGGAGGACATTTCGGGCGCCGGAGTGCTGGTGGACCGCTGCTCGACGGCCACACCCACTTCATCCCGGCCTTGCTGATCGAGCCGGTTGATCAGATGGCGGATGAAAAACAGTACGGCCTCGTATCGGTCCGGGTCTTCGATACGACGCCCCAAGGCGACGTCGTACTCCGTCAGCGTGAAATACTCACTTTCAGGATTGAGGGCATACAAAATGGATGTGCCGATTACATCGGCAAAAAATGGCGCGTTTTGGCCAAAGATGGCTTCCCGCATGGTCTGCAGTGCATTGCGTTCCACCTCGACCCAGAATCCGGCGATCTCCAGCCCCACACGCTGGATGATCATTTCCCGGTCCTGCAACAAAAGCTGAAGTTTGTGCTTTTGCTTAGGCGATTCAGTCCAGTCGTTGTGAACGGCCAGATCTGATGTGCGCGCTGTTTTCTTCAGCATCCCCACCAGGTGATCATATTGAGATCGAATTTCCACCAGCAGCATTTTGACCACCGCTGCCTGGGCCAGGAATTCGATCTGCGGGTCGCGCCGGGCCTTGGCCTTGTTGAGGGCGTCGATCATCACCTCGCGGAACAATTGCTTATAACTGTCCACTTCTTTGACCCAATTGCGCTGCGCCGACTCCGGACCCCGTTTTTCGATACCTGCATGGCGGGTGACCAGCTGGGCGGCAATCTTACGCGTGGCGTTGGTAAAAATGGGGCTGACCAGCACGTCGTGGCGGATGTTATCCACCCCCAGCACCAGGCGATCCAAGGAAAAAGTGACCAGGTAGCTTTTAAGGGGAAAGTCGCTAAGGGGCGGCGGTATCTGATTTTGTGAAAACCATCCTAGCATGAACGGGTCGCAGTCCTTTTCCCGGCAGGTCGTTTTTAAGATCAGTGAAGAATATCACAAGGGCGCAAACATGTCCATGCTGGGCGGCCTCAGTTTACAGGTTGTAAAAAATGCGGACAACGTCCTGTCACCCCATTTGCCCCCCTTCCGTCCCCCTTTTCAGGGCCTGCGCCATTCTGTGCATGACTCGGCCTATCCGGCGCTGTGGCACAAGGATTGCTGATCTCAGGATAACACCCCGCAGTTGATGCGATGCCCTCGTGGCTGAGAACCCAGGGCAAGGAAGGGATCACGTGACCCATTGTGCCACCATACTGATTGCCGACCGCAATCCATATGTGCGCCAATTCCTGCAGAGGGAGATGCACCGCGCCGGGTACGCCGTTCTGCTGGCGGACAGCGGACGACAGGTGCTGTTCTGGGTCGAACGCGGATTGGCACTGGACCTGATTATTCTTGATCCGGATTTGCCGGACGCGGACATTTGCCACCTGTTGAAGCAACTGAACCATCGGTTCCCGCAACTACCAATTGTTATTCATGGGCATGCCGAGGACGAAGCGAAGTGCATTCACAACAAGGGGATCCGTTTCGTCGAAAAGGGTGGCAACAGCGTTGAAAGGATTGTGCAAGTGGTCGAAAATGCACTGGCGGCCACTGTTCGGTGCACCCATACGACAGGTCGCCACTGGAGCTGAAAGGATTAAACACAATCGAATGGAAGGAGGACGCTATGACAGATGAAAGCGGGCATGGAAAAGGAGCACTGACCAGAAGAGGATTCCTCAAAACAACTGGCGGTGCTGCTCTTGCAGGAGTTGCTGCGGGAGGACTGTTCAACGTTCCTCAAAAGGCGTTTGGCGCCGATATGCCAAATAACTGGGATGAACAGGTGGATGTGGTTGTCGTGGGCAGTGGATTCGCAGGACTGGCAGCTGCCATTGAGGCAAAACAGGCCGGCGCTTCGGTTCTTGTTCTGGAAAAGATGCGGGTGCCAGGAGGAAACTCGATTATCAACGGTGGTGTATTCGCCGTAGCCGGCAGCGCCAAACAGGAAGCCGAGGGCATCAAGGATTCGCCGGAACTATTGCTGGCGGACATGCTCAAGGCGGGTCTCAATCTCAACCATGTGCAACTGGCGAAACTGGTTGCCGAAAAATCACGTGAGGCCGTGGAATGGACCCAAAGCCTCGGGGTCGAGTACAGGGAAAAAGTCGTACACCTCGGGGGGCACTCGGTACCGCGCAGTTGGTCAACCCACAACAGCAGCGGCTCGGCAATCGTGCAGAAACAAATCGAGAAGACAAAACAACTTGGAATTGAGATTCGCTTGCAGAGTTTCCTGACGGCGATCATTCAGGATGCATCAGGCAGGGTCGTAGGGGTTAAGGTAAGGGAAAAATACCGCTTTCCTGCTCAAGACAGTGGCACTGTCAAACACATCAAGGCGAACAAAGCCCTGGTGCTCGCTGCCGGCGGTTTCTCGGCGGACATGTACTTCCGAACATTGCAGGATCCCACGCTGACGGAAAAAGTGGACACCACAAATCAGCCCGGTGCCACAGCCGAGGTTCTGCTGGAAGCGCTCAGAATCGGTTCCACCCCTGTTCAAATCTCCTGGATTCAGCTTGGACCTTGGACCAGCCCCGACGAAAAAGGAATGGGCGTCGGGTATGTGTTCAACGCCATGGCAGGATTTGTCGAGGGCGTCATGGTGGATCCGACCACGGGCAAACGATTTATCAATGAATTGGCCGACCGAAAAATCCGCTCAGACGCCATTTTCAGGACTGGGCATCCCTCGGTGACCATCGCCGACAGTCGCGGTGTCAAAGGAGTCCACAATCTGGAGCGGTCCTTGGAAGTCGGAGTGGTCAAAAAATTCGACACGATAGAATCTCTGGCGGCCGAATACAAGATCCCCCCGGTGGCGCTTCAGGAAACAATCAACCTTTGGAATGGCTTCGTGGAACAACGCAAAGACGAACAGTTCGACCGATATATGCAAAAAGATCAGCAGACCATTGCAGTTGGACCTTTCTATGCGTGCCGATGCTGGCCGAAGGTGCATCATACCATGGGGGGTGTCCAGATCAACGATAAGGCGCAAGTCATCGGACTCAACCGCAAGCCGGTTCCCGGTCTCTACGCAGCCGGGGAGGTGACAGGCGGTGTCCATGGCGCGGTCCGTTTAGGCAGTTGTGCAGTCACCGACTGCATTGTCTTTGGGCGAATCGCTGGTCAACACGCTGCCAAAGCATGATAATACCAGTGGCCTTTAATGATCGTCGAGGGATTTGACAATCACGAATAGCGCACGGGAGGACCGCGGATCTGTCCGATCCTCCTGTGCCATTTGTGTAATGGCAATAGCCGAAGCTACACCAACAGGCCTGATGGGCGCATTGTCAATCGCGTTATGCATCGTGTCGCATTTTACTTTGTCGTAAGGCGCACATTCATATGATCGCGGTCTTTTCCCGGAGGAATCCAGAGCAATCTTTCATCAGTGAAAGGCACCCATGATGATCCAACGTACTTCCGAGTTTTTTCGTCGTTTGGCCATTGGCATCGGTTTGGCTGGATTGGTTTCCTTTCCAACCCTGATCTTGTGCCATGGTTATATTTCAGTTCACGCTGATACCCCCACGTTATCCAGTCCAAGCGGAGGAGACTGCCAGGCCTGTCATAAATCAACCATGGTGCCGGCCGATCATCCAAAAACAAGCGGCATGGCGATGCCTGATTGTATTGCCTGTCACAAGCAAGAGACGCCTTCATTGGGCAACCGGATGCCCCTGAGCCACACGCATCTGTTAAACGGTGTTGTCTGTCGTGACTGCCACGCCGAAATCGACCCGGCCGGATATGTCGACAAAGGTACCTGCATGACCTGTCATAAGCCGCAGGATCTGCTCATAGCCACTCGAGACGTTCGCCCCGCCAATCCCCATGACTCCCATTATGGCCCGGAACTGGATTGCGATCTGTGCCACCACGTGCATGCACCATCGGAGAACTTCTGCAATCAGTGCCACGCGTTTGGTTTTACGATCCCCTCCCCCATCATAATACGTTGAGGCAATGCCTTTTTGACATGTATGGGAACCCAACTGAAAAACAAGGAACCATGAAACGGTGCATCACGATCCGGAAATCTTTGCCTTTTTTGGCGTCAGACGCACCTGCACCGAGCGCGCATGGCCTTCAAGGCCTTCGATGCGTGCCAGGCACATGATGTCCTCGGCCTCTTTCCGGAACGCATCGGCGGTGTAGTGGATCAGACTGGTGTTTTTCATAAAGTGGTTGACCGAAAGGGCTGAAGAGAAGCGCGCGGTGCCGGCCGTGGGCAGCACGTGGTTGGGGCCGGCCACGTAATCGCCCACCGCCTCTGGCGTGTGAGTGCCCATGAATACCGCCCCGGCATGCTTAATGGCGCCCACATGCGCAAACGGCTCCTGGACCTGCAGTTCGAGATGTTCGGGGGCAATACGATTGGACAGCGCGATGGCGGTGTCCAGATCCTTGACCACCACCAGCGCACCGAAGGCCTTCAAGGATTGTTCGGCGATCTCCCGCCGCATCAACTGGGCCACCTGGCGCGCCAGGGCGCCCCTGACCGCTGTGGCCAGAGCATTGGAGTCGGTGACGAGTACAGCCGATGCCAGCGGATCGTGTTCCGCCTGGGAAAGCAGATCGGCCGCCACATGCTCGGGATCGGCGTGGCGGTCGGCGATGACCAACACTTCACTGGGGCCTGCGATGATGTCGATCTGCACCGTTCCCGCCACCAGTTTCTTAGCCAGGGTGACGTAGATGTTGCCCGGCCCCACGATCACATCCACTTTGGCGATGGTCGCGGTACCGAAGGCCAGCGCGGCGATGGCCCAAGCGCTGCCGGCCTTGTACACCTTGTCCACGCCCGCCTTGCGGGCGGCGGCCAGCAAATAGGGACTTACCCCGCCATCCCGGTTTGGCGGCGTCACCATGACCACCCGGGAAACACCGGCAATCCTCGCAGGAATGGCACCCATCAAAACCGAGGTCACTAGCGGCGTTTCGCCACCCCGCCCGCCCGGCACATATACGCCGGCGGCATCCACCGGATGGACCATCTGGCCCAGAAAGGTTCCCGGCCGTGGTGTGTCGAACCACGATCGGGGCAGTTGCTTCTGGTGAAAGGCCGCAATCTGATCGGCGGCCCGGTTCAAAGCGCGTGTGAACTTGCGATCCACACTGCGCTGGGCGGCCGCTATTTCAGCCGGGGACACCTCCATCTGTTCAACGCTCATTTCAGGCGCATCGAATTTGCGCGTGTAGGCCATCAAGGCCTTGTCCCCATTTTTGCGAACATCTTCCAGAATACGCTGTACGGCAGCAAACTCCTTTCGACCGTGCACCAACTTGCGGCCCACGATCCGATCCAGTCGTTTTTCAGCCTCGGGAGAGGGGTATTGGTAGATTTTCATTTTCAGCTTCCTTTACAAAAGGACTCATGGGGTAGCGTCAACATCAAAAAATGGGGGCTCTGTTTTGATGCAAGCCATGCACGCCTTCATTTGATATTTGGTGTTCGGCATCAAGTTAATATTGACTTCACGCCCACATTTTACGATAAATGACGTTTTGTCAATCCCATACTCGCTGAATCATCAGCCCAAAAACATCATCCCAATGGAGGAAAACCAAACATGGGCCCGAAACGCATTTTCAATTTCAACGCCGGACCGGCCGCCTTGCCCCAAACCGTGCTGGAAGAAATTCAGCGGGAATTTTTGGATTTCAAGGGGTCCGGTATGTCCATCACCGAAGTCAGCCATCGCTCCAAGTGGTTTGACGATGTGATCAACGACGCGGTAGCACGGACCAAAAGGCTGCTGAACCTCGACGATCGCTACCAAGTTCTGTTCCTGCAGGGCGGCGCCAGCATGCAGTTTTGCATGATCCCGATGAATTTCCTGGCCGAAGGCCGCACCGCCGACTATGTCAATACCGGCACCTGGGCCACCAAGGCCATCAAGGAAGCTAAAATTTTGGGTAAGAAGATCCAGGTGGTGGCCTCCTCCGAAGACCGCAACTTTGCGTATATCCCAAAGGACATTGCCTTCACACCGGATGCAACCTATGTCCACCTGACCTCCAACAACACCATCAAAGGGACCCAGTGGGCCCAATTCCCCGACACCGGCAATGTGCCCTTGATCGCCGACATGTCCTCGGACATCTTTTCCCGGCCCTTTGATGCCGGTCGCTTCGGCCTTTTCTATGCGGGTGCGCAAAAGAACATGGGACCGGCCGGGGTATGCCTCGTGGTGGTGCGCGATGACCTGCTGGCATTGACCCCCGACAATATACCCACCATGCTCAAATACACCACCCACTCCGAAAAGAACTCCATGTTCAACACACCGCCCTGCTTTGCCATTTACACCGCGCAGTTGGTGCTCAAATGGCTGGAAGAGACGGTGGGGGGATTGGATAAAATGGCGCAGCTCAACCGGCAGAAAGCGGATCTGCTTTACAACCACATCGATGGCAGCGGTTTTTACCGCGGCACGGCCGATAAAGACAGCCGCTCGCTGATGAATGTCACCTTCCGCCTGCCGGACGAAGCACTGGAGAAAAAGTTTGTGGCCGAAGCCAGCGCAGCTGAACTGGGCGGGCTCAAGGGACATCGCTCGGTGGGCGGCTGCCGGGCCTCCATCTACAACCCCACCCCCCTGAGGGCGGTGGAAGCATTGGTTGATTTCATGAAAACATTCGAAAGCCGCAACGGATAAACGCACCTTTAGACAAAAACAGCGCAACCCGCGAACCCCCCACACCTCCCTGCGGTGTGCGGGGGTTTTCTATTTGCGCGAGGTCGAGGTCAAGACCAACGGACGATATTGCCTTGTCTGTGGGAACAGCTTCGTCTGTGGGAACAGCTTTCAACCGCGATGGGCCTCACAAAACCGGGCGCCGCTCCCACTCGCAATGGAATTGACCTTATAGGAATCTAAAGGGGCCACTGTGGGGTACGCTTTGGTTTTCCTTGACAAGACCCCCAAATACCCATACTTACAAACTAGTTTCAATAATGTATGAATCCGCAGTAATAACCCATTCAAAACCCTCTTGTTTACCTTGGAGCTTGAGCGACATAAATGTTCATCAACTAAAATTGGGAGGCCGGGCATGGACAAGATTCTTCGCATTAACATGAGTGGCGCCAACGGACCTGAAATAAAAACCGAATCGCTGGGGGCTTATGCCGGTCTGGGGGGCAGAGCCATGACATCCACGGTAGTGGCCCAGGAGGTACCGCCCACCTGCCATGCATTGAGTGCCGAAAACAAGTTCGTGATTGCACCGGGAATGCTGAGCGGATCGGCTGCCGCCATGTCCGGCAGAATTTCGGTGGGCTGTAAAAGCCCCCTGACCGGCGGTATCAAGGAAGCCAATTCGGGCGGTCAGCCCTCCCAGATGCTGGCCCGCCTGGGGTATGCCGCCATCATTCTCGAGGGCCGTCCCAAGGACGATTCGCTTTACAAGGTAGTGATCAACAAAGACGGGGTCACCATCAATGCCGACAACAGCCTGAAAATGCTGGGCAACTATGATACGGTGCAAAAGCTGAAGACGGAGTTCGGCGACAAGATCGGTTGCATCACCATCGGGCCGGCCGGTGAGATGAAATTGAGTGCCGCCACGGTAGCCTTCACCGATATGGAAGGGCTTCCCACACGCCATGCCGGTCGCGGCGGCGTGGGGGCAGTGCTGGGCGCCAAGGGGATCAAGGCCATCATCATCGACGATGCCGGCACCCGGATGCGCGAACCCAAGAATCCGGAAAAGTTCAAAGCCGCCAACAAAGCCTTTGTGGCCGGTTTGCGCCAGCATCCCGTGACGGGTCAGGGCTTGCCGGCCTACGGCACCAATGTGCTGACCAACGTGATCAACGAGGCCGGGGGCTATCCCACCTTCAATTTCAAACAGGGGCAGTTCGACGGCGCGGCCAAGATCTCCGGTGAAGCCCTGGCCGAAATGGAGAACACGCGGGGCGGCGACGGATCGGCTACCCATGGATGCCATCGTGGGTGCGTGATTCGCTGCTCGGGCACTTTTTATGACAAAAACGGACGGTTTGTCACAAAACAGCCCGAATATGAGACGGTTTGGGCCCATGGCGGCAACTGCGGCATCTCTGATCTGGATGCCATTGCCGAGATGGACCGCCTGGATGACGACTTCGGCCTGGACACCATCGAGATGGGCGCCACCATCGCTGTGGCCATGGATGCCGGGCTGGCCCAATTCGGTGATGCGGAGGCGGCCATCCGATTGATCAAGGAAATCGGCCAGGGCACCCCGTTGGGGCGCATCCTGGGCAGTGGCGCCGCCGTGACCGGCAAAGTGTTCGGTGTCGAACGGGTCCCGGTGGTCAAGGGTCAGGCCATGCCGGCCTACGATCCCCGGGCGGTACAGGGTATGGGGGTCACCTACGCCACCTCGACCATGGGCGCCGACCATACCGCCGGCTATGCCGTCACCGCCAATGTGTTGGGTGTGGGCGGCAGTGTGGACGCACTGAAACCCCAGGGGCAGGTGGAGCTGTCGCGCAACCTTCAGATTGCCACCACAGCCATCGATGCCACCGGCATGTGCCTCTTCATCGCCTTTGCCATTCTGGACCAGCCGGAGACCTTTCAAGCCCTGATCGATCTGATCAATGGCTTTACCGGCTTGAGTCTGACCGGCGACGATGTCTCCGATCTGGGCAAGAAAATACTCTCCCAGGAACGCACCTTCAATGCCTGGGCCGGATTGACGGCCGCCCATGATCGACTGCCCGACTACTTCAAGAATGAGGCCCTCGCCCCGCACAACGTCACCTTTGGCGTCACCGATGCGGAATTGGACGAAGTGTTCAATTTTTAAGCGCCAACCACACGAACATCCCGAAGGGGGGCGCCGCTTGACGGCGTTCCCCTTCGTTTTTGCAATCAAGGACACCCCATGGAACCAGACGCCACACTCACGATGGAATTGCCACCGGCAACCATTGGCCGTTTTGCAGCGCTCTTCGGGCAGGGGGTGGGCATCCCCACCCGGACCGGCATCCCCCTGCTGGCGCTGCTGTGCGACCAACTGGGCATCGCCCGGGACTATATCGATCAGCGCGTTCAAACCTTTTTTATCAATGGCCGGGCGGTGGACCAGGTGGAGCAGATACGGGTGGGCGACCGCGACGTGATCGCCCTGTCGGCGGCCATGCCTGGATTAGCGGGGGCCACATTGAGAAAGGGGGGTATGTTTGCGGGCTTCCGGCAGACCATATCCTACGCCGGTGGGTCTGGACAAGAGAAGGCCCCGCAGCAAACAGTGGTGACCTTGAAGCTGTTCAACCTGGTCGCCCGGGAGCTTGCGGCGCAAATCCTTCACACCGGGGTGTGGGTCAAGGGACCGCGACTGGCGGAATATCTGCAGCAGCTCGATGGCAATGCCTTGACCGATTCTGTAACGATGAAATGGAATGACCAACCCCGGGACCCTGGGTCGTGGGAACGACTGCCCTGGCCGGAAGGTTGGGTTGCACTGCGGATGGAGCCCCTCAGGGAATAAGATCCGGCAGTTCGGTTTGCAGCAGCCACACCTTGTGGTCCTCCTTGTATTTCCAGGTCTGCTGATAATCCATGGTGCGCAACAAATTGGTATTGAGCATGAAATATTTGAGGCTCACCTGCTGCTTGATGGTGAGCAGATCTTCCGAAACATCCACATGGGTAGGCTTGTAGTCGACGATTTTAAGCAAACGGGCCTTGGCCGGGTCGAACGGTTTTGGATTCGCGGTTGGATCGATAAGACGGGCCGCACCGGCAAAATCCGAAGCGAGTAACGCCTGCTTATAGGTCCGATCCATTTCCTCAAATTTGTCCAACTTCGATCGTTGCGCGATACCCGCGCAGGCCATCAGGGACAGGACTGCGACCAGGATGCATAATAAGTGTCGATGCATGGGAACTCCTTATCAGTCATTACACCGCTAATAATAGGGTTATCCTCGAACGATTCTTATCATCTCACAATGTAAAATACCACCTTGAAACCGGAAACTGTCCGCTGAAAGCAAAAAGAAAAGCCACCTCGCGGCGGCTTTTCTTTTCGATAGAAACGAATGGCTTTTACGACATCACTGCCGGATGGAACTAATCACACAGTTCGAACAGCGCCGCAGCGCCCATACCGCCGCCAATACACATGGATTCCACACCATATTTGGCGCCTCTGGCCTTCATGTTGGTCAGCAGGGTGGCGCACAGCTTGGCGCCGGTGCAGCCCAGGGGGTGTCCCAAAGCAATGGCGCCGCCGTTGATATTGATACGGTCCATGTACTTTTCCAGACCCAGCTCGCGAATGGAGTAAATGGCCTGGGATGCGAAAGCTTCGTTGATCTCCCACGCTCCGATGTCGTCGATGGTCAACCCGGCCAGCTTCAGCAGCTTGGGAATGGCGTAACGCGGCCCCACGCCCATTTCGTCCGAACGGCATCCAACAGTGGTGTAGCATTTGAATTTGGCAATGGGTTTGAGGCCCAGGGCCTTGACCTTGTCTCCGCTCATAAGCACCGTGGCAGCCGCGCCATCGGTGGTCTGGGAAGAGTTGCCGGCCGTGACCGAGCCCGTCAGGGAGAAGGCCGGGCGCAGCTTGGCCAGCCCTTCGACGGTGGTGTCGCCCCGCACGCCGTCATCGAAATCCTGGATGAAGGTCTCTTTTTTGTAGGTGCCGTCGGCCTGCAGGACAAACTTGGTGGCCGGCGTGGGCACGATCTCGGTAAACAGGCCGTTCTTCTGGGCGTTGGCGGCCTTCATTTGGGATTGGTAGGCGAATTCGTCCTGCTGCTCACGGGTGACATTGTAGCGCTTGGCCACGTTTTCCGCCGTGGTGCCCATGGCGATGAAGAGTTGAATCTCTTCCTCATTGGCCGGGGGATAGGGCCTGGGCAGGTTGCCGCCCA
The DNA here is from genome assembly GCA_018224505.1 of Desulfatitalea sp. GTDB lineage: Bacteria > Desulfobacterota > Desulfobacteria > Desulfobacterales > Desulfosarcinaceae > Desulfatitalea. Next base: position 18,436 of record JAGTVD010000412.1, read on the forward strand.
TGGGAACGTAGGTCATGGATTCAATACCGCCACCGATGACCACATCGGACCAACCGGACTGAATCCGCATGGCGCTCAGGGCGATGGCTTCCAGTCCCGAAGCGCAAAAACGGTTGACGGTGGCGCCGGAGACTTTGTCCGGAAATCCGGCAAGCTTGGCACCGTTGCGACCGATATTGAGCCCCTGCTCCGCCTCGGGAAAGGCGCAGCCGACCATCACATCGTCGATATCCTGGAGATCGAGCTGGGGAATTTTTTCCACCGATGCTTTCAGGATAAAGGAGATCAGATCCAGTGGTAAAGTATCTTTTAAGGCCCCTTTGGCCCGCTTGCAGCCGGGCGTCCGGACCGAACTAACGATATAGGCGTCTTTCATAGTGTCCCTCCAAAGAGATGTTGGGTTGTATTCCGTCTTGGCATCGCTTGCGGCAATTAATTACGCAGCGGCTTTCCGGTTTTAAGCATGTGATCGATCCTGGCCAGGGTCTTCTCCTGCCGCAGTAAGTCTACAAAGGTGGCGCGCTCGATGGCCAGCAGGGCGTCCTCGCTTACGTAGCCGCCGGTCCGGGACTTCCCGCCGCTGATGACGCCGGCGATGCGACTGACGAGATAGGCGTCGTACTCGCTGACATACCCGGCGGCCTGCATGTTGAGCAATTCGGCGTTGACCATGCCCTGGGCCGCTTCACCAAACACTCGCAACGGACGCTTGAACGGCGGCGTATAGCCGTCATCCACCATCCGCAACACCTCTTTCTTGGCTTCGCCGATCAGGTGGTCGCGATTGAAGATGATACGATCCTTGGGACCGATGAAACCGGTGGCGCGGGCTTCGGCTGCCGAAGTAGATACCTTGGCCATGGCAATCGCCTGGAACACAGGCAGGAAGAATTTGGTCAGTTCAACTTCACCCACCGATTCGGGGATGTTTTCCAGCACCTTGCGCCACAGCGCCGAGCAGCCGGTACCGCCGGGCAGCAGGCCGACGCCGATTTCCACCAAGCCCATGTAGAGCTCGGAATGGGCGACGATGCGGTCCGCACCCAGGCAGATTTCGCAACCGCCACCTAAAGCCAGACCGAAGGGGGCCGCCACTACCGGGTAGTGGCTATAGCGGCTGAGCTGAATGGCTTCCTGGAGCCGCTTGACGGCCGCCTCGATATCCGCAAATGCACCGGCACTGGCCGCCTCGAAGACCTGGCGCAGATCGGCGCCCGCGGAAAAAGCCCCGGGCATCCCGCCGGCCTGGTTGCCGATAACCATACCGACGCCGTTGGCGTCCACATAGGCATGGGCTTTTTCCAGGAACTCGACGATCTCGTCGTTGAGGGAATTCATCTTGGTATGAAACTCGGCGCAGAAGACACCATCGCCCAGGTCCACCAAAGTGGCCGATGCATTGCCCATGACGACCTTGTTGTCCGCCTTGAGCATTTCCAGGGAGATCATCGTCGCGCTGGTGGCAATGGGTTTATAGCTCTCGGAAGCAAAATCGTAGAACAAGCGCTTGCCGTTTTCGATTTTGTAGAAGGTGGTGTTGCCGGCCGCCAGCATCGTTTTGACTTTTTGGGGCACCTTCAAACCGTCCTTCTCCATGCGCTCGACGACGCGGGCGACGCCCATGAGGTCCCATCCCTCGAAGGGACCGCGCTCCATGCCAAAGCCCCAACGCATTGCGTTGTCCACTTCGACGATGGTGTCGGAAATTTCGGGTATCCGGTTGACGGCATAGATCAGGTTTTCGGCAACAGCGCGCCAGACAAAACGGGAGCCTTTGTCATCGCCGAAAACCATGGCCTGAATCTTCTCTTCGGGCGTGGCCGCTTTGGCGGCGGCTTTCAGGCAGGGAAAGTCGGGCTTATCGTAAGTGCTGTACTCCAGGGTCTTCAAATCGATGACTTTGCGGATTTTCTTCCACTCGGGCGTCAGGTCGGTCTTGTAAAAGCCGCCCTTGGTCTTGTTGCCCAGCATTTTCTTTTCCATCATCTTGCTGACAAAGTCGGGCAGTACAAAACTCTCACGGGCTTCGTCATCCTTGACCAGGTCGTAGGTGTTTTTCGCGACATGGGCCATAATATCCAGGCCCACCAGGTCCGTGGTCTTGAACATACCGGTCTTGGGGCGGCCCATGGCAGGACCGAACAGCGCATCCACCTCGGGTACGGTCAAACCCTGTTCCACAACCAGCTGCATGGTCCGCGCCGAAGATTGCACACCGATGCGGTTGCCGATAAAGTTGGGCGTATCCTTGGCCCAGACAATACCCTTGCCCAGCTTGCGCTCGCCGAAATCGGCCATGAACTGGAGCACCTCCGGCAGCGTTTCCTCACCGGGGATGATTTCCAGCAGTTTCATATAACGCACCGGGTTGAAAAAATGAGTGCCCAGAAAATGTTGCTTGAACCCCTTGCTCAGTCCCTCGCTCATGGCCTTGAGGGGGATGCCGGAGGTGTTGGATGAGACAACGGCGTTTTCCTTGCGCACTTTTTCCAACCGTTTGAGCAGATCCTGCTTGATTTTGAGGTTCTCCACCACCACTTCGACAATCCAGTCGCAACCGGCCAGTTTGTCGAAATCGTCCTCGAGGTTGCCGATGGAGATCAAGTCGATGTCCTTGGGGTTCATCAAGGCCGCCGGTCGGGATTTGCGCACATTTTCCATTCCCGCCAGGACGAAACGATTGCGTGCTTTGGGATCTTTTTTCTCTGCATCCTTGAGATCCGGTGGAACAATGTCCAGCAATAATGTTTTAATGCCGGCACTGGCCAAAAGCGCGGCAATACCGCCACCCATGACACCGGACCCGATGACCGCTGCCTGTCTGATTTTTCTAACCATGAGCCCTCCTAATACCAATTTGCTGTTGATTCACCGGAACATTGTGGATCATCGTTCGATCCGGCCACCCCAAGGGTGCTTTAATGAATAAATGAATGAGTGTTCATTCATTTAGCAGAACAGGTGAAACCCTGTCAAGTGCAAACATCCCACAATGCAAGGCAATCGCATCTCGTTTTTCGTAAATTGCTTGACCCGATGCGCATGATCAGTTGGTACCAGCACATGAGGACCAATACCAAATTCAGGAAACCAGGCCCTACTGGGCATAGGCGGCGCGAAGCCGCTCGAACATCGGGCGGATACGCTTTTCCACTTGCACACGGCCGATTCCCTTGGCAATGGTCCGGCCGATCGGAATTGCGACCTTATCGGTAAAGGCCTGGTTGAGCAGTACCACCAGCGTACCATCGCGATGGGGCATGCAGCCGATGACCACTTGCAGGCTGCTCAATGCATGGCTCAAATAATATTGCCGCTCGGTAATCAGGGCATAGGCGGGTTGGACATCGGAGATCCAGTGCTTGAGGACAAAGAGGGGCCGTTTATCCTCGCGCTGCTTATTCCAGAAAAACTGATGCACCAGGCGGGGTGCGCTGCATTGCGGGTAGTGACGCAAGCAGCCGTAATAAGCAGGCATGCGCTCTTGCACCATGACCGCCGACTCGGTGGCTGCGATCAGTTCCAGGGCCGGCTCGGCCTGTTGGGCCGGCCCCACCTGGTAGGGCGTCACGCCCGCCAACCCTTGGTTGCGGTATGCCAGATACCTTTGCTGCAGCACTGCTGCCATGGCGGCGGCCATGGCGGCGGCCGCATCAACGTCGGCGCCCGGTGGGACTGCAGCGGCGTGCTCACGAATCAAGGCAATCTCGCTGGAACTGAAATTGTGTTGATTGCCCGGCGCGATTGCCATCAACCGACGCACCTCGGAAAATTCCGATACATCGAAACGCAGCCGTCGGAACAATGCATCGATCTGTGATGCGGATAGATCGTCGCCAATTTCATGGATGGCCATCATACCCGGGGCATTCGGGTCACTTGCCTGGCGCTGGAGCGTGGTCACGGTGCTTTCCAGCGAGGCGGGCACCAGGACTGCCATGATGACCACCAATTCATTGCGGCTCTCCATGTCCGGCATCCCGAGCATCATGATGTCACCCCGTTCCAGGGTGTCGATGTGATCTTTAAAAGGCGCCATGGCCAGCACCTCTTCGGCCGTCATGGGTCCGCTGGACCAGGCTGCCACTGCCCAC
>JAGTVD010000413.1 GCA_018224505.1 Desulfatitalea sp.
CCGCCCTGCAGCGCTGGCCTGAATGGGTATCCGACCACCGCTTCGAAATGCAACCCGGCCAAACCCACGAATGGCAGTACCGCGGCCAGGTGATCCCGGCCAATCAAAAAGTAACGGTGGATGCGATCATCACCCACATCACCGACGGCCCCGAACCGGTCATCACAGCCGATGGCTGGCTGCATGTGGATGGGTTGTGCATATATAAGATGGTGGGGTTTGGGGTGCGGTTGGTTGGGCGGGGGGGCGATCAACCGATTAACCGAACAACTGACTAACCGATCAACTGATCAACCGAACAACCAATCCATCCACGGAGTCTCGCATGATCTACGACAACGTTACCATCGCCGGCATCGGCTACGAACTGGCTCCCAATGTCATTACCTCCGATGACCTCGAGACTCGGCTGGCGCCGGTCTACGATGCTTTGCACATTCAGCCGGGGCAGTTGGAGGCGCTGACGGGGATCGCCGAGCGGCGGTTCTGGGATGTGGATTTCCGGCTGTCCGAAGGGGCGGTGCAGGCAGGGCGCAAGGCGTTGGCAGCGGCGGGCATCGCGCCCGACGAGATCGGCTTGCTGATCTATGGCGGGGTGTGCCGGGAGAACCTGGAGCCGGCGACCGCCTGTGCGGTGGCCGATGGGTTGGGGATCGGACCCGGGGCCCAAATATATGATGTCTCCAACGCCTGCCTCGGGGTGCTCAACGGTATGGTGCAAGTGGCCAACGCCATAGCACTGGGGCAGATCCGCGCCGGCCTGGTGGTCTCTTGCGAGGCGGCGCGCCCCATCGTGGAGGCCACCATCCAACGTTTGCTGGCCAATCCCACCATGGAAGATTTCAGAGGCGCACTGGCCACCCTCACCGGCGGCTCGGGGGCCGTGGCCGTGGTGTTGTGCCACGCCTCCCTGGCGCCCGGCGGCCACCGCTTGCTGGGCGGCGTGGCCCGCAATGCCTCACAGCATCACCGCTTGTGCACCTGGGGGCCGGATGCAGGTCCTTCTTGCGGGGCCGACCATATGATGCGCACTGATGCGGTGGGGGTGCTCAAGCATGGGGTGGCCTTAGGGATTGAAACCTTCGACGCCTTCCGGCACACCCTCTCCCTGAAGCCGGACCAGCCCGACAAGGTGATTTGCCACCAGGTGGGGTCCGCCCACCAGCGCACCATTCTGAACGCCTTCGGCATCGACCCGGCCCGGGATTTCACCACCTATCGCTTCCTGGGCAATATCGGCACGGTCTCCTTGCCCATCACAGCGGCCATCGCCGACGAACGGCAGTTCCTGCAGTCCGGGGACCTGGTCGGTTTCCTGGGTATCGGCAGTGGTTTGAACTGCCTGATGCTGGCGGTGAGGTGGTAGATGAAAAACGCTCAACCAATCGATATCCGGCCCTTTGCCCATCTTTACCCGTTTCGCCCCCACTATATAGATCGGAAGGGGTTGCGCTACCACTACCTGGACGAGGGCGAGGGCGAAACCCTGGTGATGGTGCACGGCAACCCCACCTGGTCATTTTTCTTCCGCCGGCTGGTGTCGGCTTTCCGGGATCGCTACCGGGTGATCGTGCCCGATCACATGGGGTGCGGGCTGTCGGACAAACCGGATGCGAAAGCCTATGATTTCCGACTGGCGAGCCGGGTGGCGGACCTGGGCGCCTTGCTGGACCACCTGCACCCCGACGGCCCCCTGACCCTGGTGGTTCACGACTGGGGCGGCATGATCGGCCTGGCCTGGGCCCTGGATCACCTCGAGCGGGTAAAGCGCATAGTGGTGATGAACACCGCCGGTTTCTTCCCACCGGGCCGCAAAGCCATTCCCCAGCGGCTGCGGATGCTGCGCACCCCGAACCCCCTGATGGACCGCCTGGTCCTGCACTTCAACCTGTTCGCCCGGGCAGCCCTTTACATGGCGCCGCGTCGCCGTTTGGCGCCGGCGGTCAAGGCCGGGATGATTGCCCCCTACAACTCTCCCCACAACCGCCTGGCCACGTTGAAATTCGTCCAGGACATCCCCCTGGCACCCCGGGACCCCAGCGGGCGATGGGTGGAACGGGTTTCCCAAAACCTGTCCCTGATCGGCCGTCGACCGGTTCAGCTGATCTGGGGCGCCCACGATTTCGTATTCGACCGATCCTATTTTAACGAGTGGCGCCGCCGCCTGCCGCGGGCCGAGGCGCACTGGCTGCCGGATGCCGGCCATTACCTGTTGGAGGACCAGCCGGACAAAATCATCGGGTTGATCGAGCAGTTCTTGAACAATCCGCCCGCCGAGTGGTATTAAGCCGGCCATGCATACTTTTTTTGAAATCGATACCGTTGATGAAGAGCCGGTTGCCGAAAGCACGGTCAATGTGGCCCTGCGCCTTAAAACCATGGCCCGTATCCAGCCCTACCGCCGGGCGGTGGTTTACCCGGCAGCACGGGACGCCAATGGCCGGGTAACCTATAGCCACCTGACATTCCGCCAGCTGGACCGCGAATCGGATTGCTTTGCGCGGGGGCTCGAGGCGGTCGGCATCCGCCGCGGCACCCGCACCATCCTCATGGTGCGCCCCAGCCTGGAACTGTTTGCCCTGACCTATGCCATGCTCAAGTTGGGCGCGGTCTTCGTCATGGTGGACCCGGGCATGGGGGTGCGCCGCATGCTGGCGTGCCTGCGCGAGAGCCGCGCCCAAGCCATGATCGGTGTCCCGGTGGCCCATGCCCTGCGCACCCTGTGCCCCAAATATTTCAAGGGGGTTAAAACCGCCGTCACCATCGGCCGCCGCTGGTTCTGGCGCGGCCCGACCCTCAAGGAGATCCGCCCCCTGCCCTGGCAGCCCTATCGCGTGGCCGACACCGCCGCGGACGATATGGCCGCCATTCTTTTCACCACCGGCAGCACGGGCGCGGCCAAGGGGGCGGTTTACACGCACGGCGTTTTCGACGCCCAGGTGCGGCTGATCCAATCCCAATTCCACATCTCTCCCGACGAGGTCGATCTGCCCACTTTTCCGCTTTTCAGTCTTTTCGACCCCGCCCTGGGCATGACCGCCGTCATCCCCGACATGGATCCGACCCGCCCGGCGCGGGTGGATCCCCAGAAGGTGATCGAAGCGGTGGTCAACCAGGGGGTCACCAACATGTTCGCTTCCCCGGCACTGCTCAATACGGTGGGGCGCTTTGGCAAGGCCAACGGCATCAAGCTGCCGTCGCTCAAGCGGGTCATCAGCGCCGGCGCGCCGGCGGCGCCGGCCAATATCGCCCAATTTGCCACCATGCTCAACGAAGACGCCGAAATCCACACCGGCTATGGCGCCACCGAAGCCATGCCGGTCTCATCTTTCGGCAGCAAGGAGATTCTCTCCGAAACCGCCGCCCGGACCGCCCAGGGATTCGGCATGTGCGTGGGCCGACCCGTTCAGGAAATCGACGCACGGATCATTGGCATCAGTGACGACCCGATCCCCGAGTGGTCGGAATCGTTAATGGTGGACGACGGCGAAATCGGTGAGATCGTGGTCAGCGGGCCCATTGTCACCCAGCGCTATTTTCAACGTCCCCGGGAAGACGCTCTGTCCAAGATCCGTGAGCAGGACCGCACCTGGCACCGCATGGGGGACCTTGGCTGGCAGGACAGCAAAGGACGCATCTGGTTCTGCGGCCGCAAAAGCCACCGGGTGGTCTCGCCCCACGGCACTCTCTTCACCATTCCCTGCGAGGCCATTTTCAACAACCACCCGGCGGTTTTCCGCAGCGCGCTGGTAGGCCTCGGACAGCCCCCCCGCCAACGGCCGGTGATCTGCATCGAACTGGACCCGGACCAAAGGAATGTCAACCTCGACACCCTCACCAAGGAACTGATGGACCTGGCGGCGGGTCATGTGCTTACCGAAAAAATCGACACCCTCCTGTTCCACAACGCCTTTCCGGTGGACATCCGCCACAACTCTAAGATTTTTCGTGAAAAACTGGCGGATTGGGCAGAAAAGAAACTGGGTTGAGGGGGTTTGAACAAATACCAACGTAAAGGCGGCAGACCCACATGACGACGCAAAGAACCCTTCTCGTAACCGGCGGCGGCGGTTTCCTGGGTGGCGCCATCGTGCGCCAATTGGTTGGCAACGCAGAGCGCGTGCGCAGCTTCTCGCGCGGCCGCTACCCCGATTTGGAAGCGCTGGGCGTCGAGCAGGTGCAGGGCGATCTGGCGGATGCCGACGCGGTCAAGCGCGCCTGCGAGGGCGTGGAAGCGGTTTTCCACGTGGCGGCCAAACCCGGCGTTTGGGGGCCTTACGAGACCTATCACCAGGCCAACGTGACGGGCACGCAAAACGTCATCGACGCCTGCCGGCAATGCGGCGTGCGGCGGCTGATCCACACCAGTTCGCCGAGTGTGGTATTCGACGGCCGGGACATGGAAGGCGTGGACGAGTCGGTCCCCTACCCCGACCACTATGAAGCCCACTACCCGCGCACCAAGGCGCTGGCCGAGCAGGCGGTGCTGGCAGCCGCCCGCCAGGGCCTGCCGGCGGTGGCACTGCGCCCCCACCTGATCTGGGGACCCGGCGACAACCATCTGGCACCGCGCCTCCTGGCACGGGCCAGGCGCCTGCGACGGGTGGGCGACGGCACCAACAAAGTGGACACCATCTACATCGACAACGCCGCCCATGCCCATGTGCTGGCCGAAGCACGACTGCGCGAAAATCCCGCCCTTTCCGGCCGGGTCTATTTTATCAGCCAGGATCACCCCATCCCGCTATGGGATATGGTCGACCACATCCTCGCCGCCGGCGGCCTCCCGCCGGTACGCAAAACCATCTCACCCACCATGGCAACCTTTGCCGGTGCGGCCTTTGAAACCATCTACAAGCTGCTGGGAATCCGCACCGAACCCCCCATGACCCGCTTTGTGGCCGGCGAACTGGCCACCGCCCACTGGTTCAACATCGCAGCCGCCAAACGCGATCTCGGGTACACCCCCCTGGTATCCACCGAAGAAGGGCTACGGCGTCTGACGGACTGGCTGGCGCGGCGGCATGGATAAAGCACAAGGAGTCCTTCGGCAGATAGTTCAACGCGTTAAATGCACCTAATGCGTTCAATGAGTTCAATCAGATCAATCAGATCAACGAGTTCATTGAGATCAATGAAATCAATGAGTTCCATTATTAATTGTGGGAGCGGCTTTTAGCCGCGATCGGGCCCCCGGAGGTACCGTTGTATTTGCCCTGTTATGAGGCTTCGACGAAGATTGTACAATGCGCGAAACTGCCTGCCAATCTCATCGCGGCTAAAAGCCGCTCCCACAGTGTGCATGGTACGGGGTGGC